>NZ_JAEDAM010000096.1 GCF_018420025.1 Candidatus Vampirococcus lugosii
CTTTCAAAAGTAAAAATGTCTGCATCAACAACTCCTATATCAAAAAAAATAAATAAATATAATAATTTAATTTTAAAATATATTTCAAATCGTTTGCCAAATATTGTTGGTAAACCTTAATTGGTGTAAAATGGTAGTGTTGTTTACAGTTTTTTATAAATTTCCAGTAATTCCACTTTTTTTATTTATTGTTTTTATTAGTTCTTGTTACTGTAGTTAGATTAATAAAAAAAGACTTGATTTTTTTAAAAAAAAAGTTATATATTGTATTACAATAATTTGTTTCAATTGAGGGCTTGTAGCTCAGTTGGTTAGAGCAACCGGCTCATAACCGGTAGGTCACTGGTTCAAGTCCAGTCAAGCCCATTTGCGGGTGTAACTCAATTGGCTAGAGTATCTGCCTTCCAAGCAGAATGTTGCGAGTTCGAGTCTCGTCGCCCGCTATTTAAATTAGATATTGATTTAAGTAGAAAAAAGTCAAAAAAGGACTTGAAAAATTAAATAAAATAATTATACTGTTTCTTACTTCAACGACAAAAAGTGAGTTAAATATTTGGATGTAAATGCTAATTAAAAAAAAGAAGATCATTAACAGATTGATATATTATATTTTTAAGAGACGATAAGCCTATTAAAAGCTTAGGATGGACACCTTGGATAAAAAAGCCGAAGAAGGACGTGAAAGACTGCGAAAAGTCACGATGAGGAGTCAGTAGCCGTTATAGTCGTGAATATCCGAATGGGGGAACCTATCTTGTATAACAAGATATTTTATACTTAAGGTATAGAATGGGAACCAGGGGAAGTGAAATATCTCAGTACCCTGAGGAAAAGAAATCGTAAGAGATTCTCTTAGTAGTGACGAGCGAACGGGGAATAGTCTAAACTGATATAGTGTTAAAGAGCCTAATCGTTGCTATATTGGTGTTGAGGGAGTAAACTATAGATTTTAGGTAGATCTGTATATTATATATAATGCTAGATGAAATAGGTGGGAAACTATACTATAGAAGGTGAAAGTCCTGTAGTTTAAAGTATTATGTGTTTATATGTTTATTTCCCAAGTAGTGTCAAACACGAGAAATTTGGCATGAATCTGTGCAGACCACTGTATAAGACTAAATACTTTTTTATACCGATAGTGAATAGTACCGTGAGGGAAAGGTGAAAAGAACCTCTGAAAGAGGAGTGAAATAGATTTTGAAATCCTAAGCTTACAAGGGAGTAGGAGCTTTAAATAAAGTGACTGCGTACCTATTGACGAATGGGCCAGCGAGTCAATAGCATGAGCAAGGTTAAGACAGTGATAGTTGGAGCCGTAGGGAAACCGAGTCTGAATAGGGCGAAATAGTTTATGTTATTGGACCCGAAGCCGTATGAGCTATCCATGAGCAGGATGAAGCTCGATGAGAGTCGAGTGGAGGTCCGAACCGTTTGGAGCTGCAAATCCTTCGGATGACTTGTGGATAGGAGTGAAAAGCTCATCGAATACGGTGATAGCTGGTTCTCCCCGAAACAACTTTAGGGTTGGCCTGCAAATTAGATTTGGTAGAGGTAGAGCACTGATAAGGCTAGGGGTATCGAGAGATATTACCAAACCTTGTTAAACTTCGAATGCTATCAATAATTTTGTGGAGTTAGGCTATGTGGGATAAGCTTCATAGCCAAGAGGGAAACAGCCCAGACTTCCAACTAAGGTCCCAAAATAATAGCTAAGTGGAAAAGGATGTTTTCTTGCTGAGACATTCAGGAGGTTTGCTTAGAAGCAGCAATCCTTTAAAGAGTGCGTAATAGCTCACTGAACAAGTGGGAAAGCGCCGAAGACGTAACGGGGCTAAAGCTATTTACCGAAGTTGAAGAATTATGATAAGATTGTAATTGGTAGGGGAGCGTTCTATATTGGTAGAAGTTGTGGTGTAAGCCTATATGGACGATATAGAAGTGAAAATGCTGGCATGAGTAACGCCGTATGGTTAAAATCCATACCGCCGGAAGCCTAAGGATTCCTTTTCAACGTTCATCGAAAAAGGGTTAGTCGAGACCTAAGGTAATCCCGAGAGGGTGTTCCGATGGAAGACAGGTTAATATTCCTGTACCTATTTAATCTTATGTTTTGTGGTAACATATTGGGATGTGTAAAAGCTTTATAAGGATATATAGAGTTTAAGTATTGAGACAAAATTAGCTTAGCTAATTTGTTTGTGATAGGAAAATCCGTTGCAGAATTAAGTTGAGATATGATAACAACTATGTAGAGATATGTGGGAGTTTTATAGTTCTGGTATCAAGAAAAACCACTAAACATAAGATTAAATAGCTCGTACCGAGAACCGACACAGGTAGGCAGGTAGAGAATACTAAGGCGATCGAGACAACTAGATATAAGGAACTCGGCAAAAAAGCGGACGTAACTTCGGGATAAGTCCTGCCTATTGTGAAATAACATAGTAGGCCGCAGCGAATGACATGGGGGGGACTGTTTACCAAAAACACAGCTTCCTGCTAACTCGAAAGAGGATGTATAGGAGGTGATGCCTGTCCAGTGCCAGAATGTTAAGCTCTTTGGTGAAAGCTAAGGTGTGAAGCACTGGTAAACGACGGCCGTAACTATGACGGTCCTAAGGTAGCGAAATTCCTTGTCGGGTAAGTTCCGACCCGCATGAATGGCACAACCATCCCCATACTGTCTTGTATCTAGACTCGGTGAAATTACAATCCCGGTAAAAATGCCGGGTAGATGTGGTAAGACGGAGAGACCCCGTGAAGCTTTACTGTAGGTTGGTATTGTGTTGAGATATATATTATTCAGAATAGTTGGGAGACTAGGAAGGTATAGCGCTAGTTGTACTGGAGTCAACTTTGAGATACCATCTTTTATATATTTTGACACTAACTTCACGAAGTGAAGGACAGTGCCTGCTGGACAGTTTACCTGGGGCGGGTGCCTCCTAAAGAGTAACGGAGGCGTACAAAGGTTAGCTTACTACGGATGGAAACCGTGGAAGAAGTATATTCGCAAAAGCTAGCTTAACTGTGAGACTGACAGGTCGAACAGGTAGGAAACTAGGTGAAAGTGATCCGGACTTTCTGTGTGGAAAGAAGTCCGCTCAACGGATAAAAGCTACTCCGGGGATAACAGGCTAATAGGATCCAAGAGTTCACATCGACGATCCTGTTTGGCACCTCGATGTCGGCTCGTCACATCCTGGGGCTGTATTAGGTCCCAAGGGTTGGGCTGTTCGCCCATTAAAGTGGTACGCGAGCTGGGTTCAGAACGTCGTGAGACAGTTCGGTCCCTATCTACCATATCCGCAGGTAACTTGAGGAGATCTGTTCCTAGTACGAGAGGACCGGGATGGACTAGCCTCTGGTGTTTCGGTTGTTCAACCATGAGCAGAGCCGAGTAGCTATGCTGGGAAAGGATAACTGCTGAAAGCATATAAGCAGGAAGCCAACTCCAAGATTAGGTTGCCCAGTTGATTGTTTGCTTGCAAACGATCAAAATAAGGTCCCCTGTAGACTACGGGGTTGATAGGTATCATGTAAAAGTATGGTAACATATTTAGCAAAGATATACTAATAGACCGAGAGGGCTTATCGTTCTTTTAAAAATATAATGTATTAATTTGTATGTGATGATAAAATTATAAATTAGTAGAATATATAATATAATATAATATAATATAAAAAAATACTATAAAAAATTATTAAGAAAGTAGTAAGAAAGTAGTAAAAAGTATTGAAAATATGATATAAATCATTATATAAGATTACTTTAGTAAAAGTTTCTTGAATATATAGACAATATTAAATAGATAATAGATTAGTATTTAATATTGGTGGTATTAATGCAATATTAGGAGACACCTGTTACCATTCCGAACACAGAAGTTAAGTTAATATTGGTTGATGATACTGGTTCTACTGGAGCTGGGAAAGTAAATTGGTGCCACCAATATTAAGTGCTGATGAGTTACTTAATGTTGATATAATATAATATAATAAGATGTATTATAATAAAATAATAAGAAGGTCATTAAAAGAGATGTAATAATAATTAAAGGAAGTATGGTTATAGACTTATTTATGAAGAGTTTGACCCTGGCTCAGGATGAATGCTAGCGGAGCGCCTAACACATGCAAGTCGAGCGAATCCATTTGTATGATTTATTGAAGTGCTTGCACTGATATAATGAATATGTATGAGATTAGCGGCAGACGGGCGAGTAACGCGTACTTAACTTACCCTAAAGTGAGGAACAACTGGAGAAATCCCGCTAATTCCTCATAGTCTCTTGGAGTTGAGATACACTAAGAGTAAAGGTTTACCGCTTTAGGAGAGGTGTGCGTCCTATCAGCTAGTTGGTAAGGTAAATGCTTACCAAGGCAATGACGGGTAGCCGGACTGAGAGGTTGATCGGCCGCAATGGGACTGAGACACGGCCCATACCCCTACGGGGGGCAGCAGTGGGGAATATTGGGCAATGGGCGAAAGCCTGACCCAGCGACTCCGCGTGGAGGAAGAAGCCTTAAGGGGTGTAAACTCCTTTTCTGGGGGAAGACGAATGACGGTACCCCAGGAATAAGCCACGGCTAACTACGTGCCAGCAGCCGCGGTAATACGTAGGTGGCAAGCATTATCCGGAATTACTGGGTGTAAAGAGTCCGTAGCCGGTTGTATAAGTCTACTTTTAAAAGCTTTGGCTCAACCAAAGAGAGGGGGTAGATACTGTATAACTAGAGATAGTTAGAGGTTAATGGAATTCTCGGTGGAGGGGTGAAATCTGTTGATATCGGGAGGAATGCCGAAAGCGAAAGCAGTTAACTATAATTAATCTGACGGTGATGGACGAAAGCATAGGTAGCAAACAGGATTAGATACCCTGGTAGTCTATGCCGTAAACTATGCTCGCTAGGTGTTTTCACGAGAGTGGGAGTGCTGTAAGCAAACGCGTTAAGCGAGCCACCTGAGGAGTACAGTCGCAAGACTGAAACTCAAAGGGATAGGCGGGGGAATACACAAGCAGTGGATTGTCTCGATTAATTGGATAATAAGCCAAGAATCTTACCTAGGCTTGACATCCTTAGGATTTTATAGAAATATAGAAGTGCCTAGATTACTAGGAGCTAAGTGACAGGTGCTGCATGGCCGTCGTCAGCTCGTGCCGCAAGGTGTCCGGTTAAGTCCGGGAACGAGCGCAACCCTCGTACTTAGTTAAGATGTCTAAGTAGACTGCCTTCGCAAGAGGGAGGAAGGAGAGGATGACGTCAGGTCATTATGGCCCTTATGCCTAGGGCGTCAGAGACAATACAATGGTTGGTACAATATGAGGCGATATCGCGAGATGGAGCAAATCATGAAAAACCAACCTTAGTGCGGATTGTAGTCTGGAACTCGACTACATGAAGTTGGAATTGCTAGTAATGGTGGATCAGCCATGCCACCGTGAATATGTCCCTGTTCCTTGCACTCACCGCCCGTCATACCATGGGAGCTGAGGCTCTTTGAAGCACTACAGAGTGGTGTAAGAAGGGAATTAGCGACTGGGGTAAAGTCGTAACAAGGTATCCCTACGGGAACGTGGGGATGGACCATCTTTAAAGTAAAGATATAAGTAGAGAATAAAATAAACAAGGGTTTATATACCATACTTCTTTTAATTATTATTGCATTGATATGAATATAAATGTTTAAAAAAAGCTAATTATTAATTTAATTAGTTTTTTTGTTGATTTTTTTAAAAAAATTTAATTAGTGATAGTTTGTTTTGTATTAATTTAAAATTTGTATTAATTTAAAACAGGAAAGTATATAAAAAGTATATAATATATTAAGTAAAAATTAATATAAATTTTTTATCTATCAAAAAGTTTTTCTATATTTTCTTTTGATATATTTACTATGCTTGGTCTTCAATGTTGACAAACAAACATTTTATCTATGTTTTTATATCAATCATTTATTAAATTTACCATTTCTGGTATTGAAAGTTTATCTCAAGCTTTTATTGATGTTTTACAAGCTTTAGTAGCAAATATTTCATCAAATATACTATCCAAAGAAATATTTTCTGAATAAATTATTTTATCTATTACTTTTTCCAAATCTATATTATATTTTATGAAAATTTTGGGAACTGAATATATAGCAATAGAATCTTCTCATATCATAGATATATCAAATCATAAATTATTTAATTGTTCTATCTTTTGATCAGTATTTATATTTTTAGGAACTTGAATACTAATTGGATTAAGTATTATTTCAGGCTCTAAATTATTTTCTGTCATATCTTTTTTCATTTTTTCAAAAGCAATTCTTTCTGCCAAAGCATGTTGATCTACAAAATATAATTCATTTTCACCTTGCAAAATTATAAAACTATTCCATATTTGTCAAATAACTTGAAATTCTTGAAAATTATTATTTATAATAGAATTATTTTGTACTCAATCAAAATTTGATTTTGAATAAATATTTGTTTGTTCAGGGAAATTAAAAGAAGATCAATAATTTGATTTTGGTTCAGCAAATCAACTTTTATAAAAATTATTATTAAATCAAGAATTATAAGATTTATTTACAAAATTATTTTGATAATCTTTCTGATAATTAAGACTAGCACTAGAAACTTTTTCACTACTAAAACAAGATGATAATGTTTGAGTTATTAAATTAAAAATACTATTAGGATCTTGAAATTTAACTTCTTGTTTTCTTGGATGCACATTTACATCTACCAAACTTCAATCTATTTGTAAAAAAATAATAGCAAGAGGAAATTGTCAAGGACTTATTTGTCTTTTGTAAAAATCAAGAATGGCTTTTTTTATTATTTTGTCTTGTACTGGTCTATTATTTACAAAAATTTTAATATTACTTGGAGAAGAAAATGTAAGTGTACTATCACTTGCTACACCAAATATAGAAATTTTATTAAATTCATTTTCCAATATTTTTATATTATTTTTCCAAGATTCTTTATAAACTTGCAAAAGTCTTGTAAGACAATCATTAACTTTATTAAAATTTTTAATTATTTTACCATTTTTTATAAGTCTAAATTTTTTATCGTAATTTTGAATAACAAAATTTAAAAATATGTCCAAAATATAATTATATTCAGTGGTTTCAGTTTTTAAAAATTTTTGTCTAGCAGGAACATTAAAAAATAAATCTTGTACCAAAACTTTAGTTCAATGTTCTTTATCAAAAGCAATTTGTTTGATAGATATATTTTTATCTATTTTTATAAGTTGATTTGCCACAGTATCATTAGTAGATTTTGTTTGTATAGTAAACTTACTAACTTCAGAAATTGTAGATAATGCCTCTCATCTAAAACCAAAAGAAGATATATCAAGTAAATCTTCATCAGATTTTATTTTGGAAGTTGCATAACTTTGAATAGAAAGTTCAAGATCTTCTTGAGAAATTCAAAATCAATTATCTTCTACTTTTATAAAAGATTTACCACCATTACTAATTTCCAAAATAATATCATTGGCACCTGCATCCAAACTATTTTCAATTAATTCTTTTACCACAGAACTTGGTCTTTCTACAACTTCTCATGCTTTCAATTTATTTATAATATATGGAGCCAACTTTTTGATTCACATTATTAATAATAATAAATTAAATTTTTTTATTAAATTTTATTTTTGGTCTTTCTATTAATTTTATATTTTTTTTGGAAATATTTTTATACTTATAATTTAAATATATAGAAATTATATAATGTTTAATATATGTTTTATTGATAATATATAAAAAATTTGATTTTATTTTTTTTATAGGAAAAATTAGAGCTAATCACAAAAAAAGTATCAATGTAGCAAAAGGTGTAGGAGTAAGATAAGCAAAAATTCAAAAAAGTAAAATTATTATTCAAATACATATTCTAAATATGTAATGAGTTTTCCAACAATATTTAAAAATTTTATTTTTTTTTATTAGTTTAAATAAATTATTAACTTTTGTTTTAAAATTTTTATTTATTTTTTTCTTCATAAATAATTCAAATTAAGTTTTAATTAAAATTTATTATATATAATATAATTATTTTTTCATAAATATCAAATAAAAATATAGATATAATTTTGTATAGTCCTGCTAAAATTTATCCAACTTGAATGTTAAAATTATTTGTTATAGAGTTTTTTAAATATTTTTTTATATACTTAAATCTATATAATTTAATTAAATTAAATCTATATTTATTTGACAAATTAAACTTAAATATATAAAATATATTAGATGTATATATTAATTTTAATATAAAAAATTAAAATAAAATAATTTTATGGAAAATAAAAAATGTGAGCAATATCTTGCAAATTATATTAAATCAAAAAATTTTAATGATAAAGAGAGTATTTCATATATAATGAAAAATGCTTGGTGAGAGAATATTTCTAATTGTTATAAATATTTTGGTTGATCAGCTGATATAAAGGATTTTATTAAAAATTTAAAATCTAATCAAAACTATAAATATACTGAAGAAAAATGAAAAAATAATAAAAAAGAAACAATAAAACAGAAAGAAGAAGAAATTCAAGAAAATATAAAACAAGAAAATATAAAACAAGAAAATATAAAACAAGAAAATATAAAACAAGAAAATATTTGACAGTTTGATTCTATGATTGATAGTTCTATTTACTTATTTAAAATAATATGAATATGTTTTATATGAATTATAGTAGTATTATTAATAAAATATATTAGAATATACTTTATTTTAAAAATAAAAACAAAATAATTAGATGGAAAAGAAAAAATGTGAGCAATTTCTTATAGATTATATTGAATCAAAATCATTTAATGAAGATGAACCTGTTTGATCTATAGCAAAAAATGTTTGGTGAGAAAATATTTCTAATTGTTATAGACATTTTGGTTGATCATCTTGAATATCTGATTTTATTAATAATTTAAAATCTAATAATAATTACCATTATTCTGCTGAAGAAGAATGAATATCCAATGATAAATGAGAATGAAAATGAACTAGTGTTTGAAAAATCTATGATGAACTTAACTGAGAGAATCAAGAAAATTGAGAATTTCAAGAAAATCAAGAGCAAGAAGTTTGACAATTTGATTCTATAATTGATACTTCACTTTTTGCATTAAAAATAATATGAATATGATTGTTATGAATTATTTTAATAATATTTATTTGGAAATTATTTAAATATCTTTTTGCTTTTTTGTATGATGTTTTGAATATAAGAAGAATTCAATATCTTAGAGTAATAATTCCTAGGTGAGATAGTAGAGAAGAAAGAGAAATGCAAAAAGAAATTGCAAAAGATATGCATGAAAAAATAGCTAGGATGGGACAAGTTTTTAGAAATATTCATAAACTTTGAGAATTATCTGTTCGGGATATAATTATGAATTATGTGTTTTCAAAACCTAAAGTTTCTTTTGCTTTACATTATAAAGATTGACAATTACAATTACTTTTTGCAGTATATCCTGAATATAAAAATATTTTGGAATGAGCTATTACAGCTCAATATTCTGATGCAAGTGTAGAAACTATTAAAATACCTCATTTTTTTGCAAAAACATATTATGATATAATTCCTATACATCCTGAAAAAGATCCTGTTTATCCTATAAGAATATTTAAACAACTTGAAGATGATCCTTTGAATAATGTTTTGGATGCTATTTGAAAAATTTCTAATGAAGATACATTTACAATATTTACAACTATAAAACCTGCTTGATCAAGTTTTAATATTAAAGCACAAAATTTTGCAAATGCATTATATAAAAAAGATGAATCAGTAACATTGTCTACTCCTTTATGGAAAAAACTTGTTTTCCCTTGGAAATTTTTTGATTTTTTAATACATTGACCTTCTGATTGATTAGTTAAAAAATTTAGTAATAATGACAGTCAATGAGATCCAATTATTCGTATGGTTAAATCTGAAGAAGATGCATTAAATGCTATGTGAGAAGAAGCTGGTAAACCTGCATTTATCTCTGGTATGATGTTAATCACTTCTTCAGATTATAAAGATAGATTATGAGCAAATTTGCAAACAGTAGTATCAGCACTTACTATATATAAAGATGAATATAATAATTGATTAAATCAACCAGAAATTATGCATGATATTTTTTGATTTATATTTAAACCTTTATGGAAATTTGCTATATTTTTTCATTTGCCAAATTTCTTTTATAAAAAAAATATTTTTACGGTAAATGAATTAGCTTGATTTTTTCATATTCCAGATTGATTATTTAATCGTTCTCCAATTATAAAATGGATGGATTACAAGGCATTACCTGCTCCAGATAATTTACCAAAAATGGAAAAACCAAATAATTTTTTTATCACTTGAAAAGTTGCTGAAGAATATTTAGATTGAAATATATCAAAAATATTTAAATGAGTAAGACATTGGGCAGTTGGTAAGAAAAAAACTAAAAAAGAAAAATTAGTTCCTATAGAAAATTATAAAAAAAATGAATTATTTGATAAAGAAATAATAACTAAAAACGGTAAAGATTATGTAAAAGAAACTGTAAATGTTTTACAAACTTGACTTAGAGTTTTTAAAGATTGAACACTTTTATGAGTTAATGTTTATAGAAATAGATTTACTCCTATTTATATGAGGAAAAAAGATAGATCTAGACATCATTATATTATTTGAAAATCTGGTTGAGGTAAATCAGTTTATATTGCAAGTATGGCTAGACAAGATGTTTGGAATTGAGATTGACTTTGTGTTATAGATCCCCATTGAGATTTGGTAGAAGATATTATGGAATATATTCCTAAAGAAAGAGCAAAAGATGTTATATATTTTGATGCAGGTAATGAGGAAAGACCTATGTGACTTAATCTTTATGAAATTGATAATCAAGATCAAGCAGATAGAGTTGTAAATGATGCTACTGAAATATTTATGAAAATGTTTGGACCAGAAATTTTTGGACCTAGAATTCAAGAATATTTCAAATATGCAAGTTTAACATTATTGGAAGATATGGAAGAATGAGCATCATTAATTGATGTTCCAAGATTATTTACTGATGAAACTTTTAGAGAATATAAAATCAAAAAAGTAAAAAATCCTGTAGTTAAAAATTTTTGGGATAAAACATATAATGCTATGGGTGATAGAGAAAAACAAGAAATTATTCCTTATTTTACTTCCAAATTTGTTAATTTTATTACTAATAGACTTATTAGAAATATTATATGACAAACAAAATCAGCTATTAATTTTCGTAAAGCTATGGATGAAGGGAAAATATTGCTTGTAAATTTAAGTAAATGAAAGCTTGGTGAAATGAATGCACAGCTTTTAGGTATGATTTTGGTAAGTCAAATAAATAATGCAGCTATGTCAAGAGCTGATATTCCAGAAGATCAAAGAAGAGATTTTTTCTTATATGTTGATGAGTTTCAAAATTTTGTTACTGATACTTTTGCCGATATTTTATCAGAAGCTAGAAAATATCATTTGGCATTAATAATGGCTCATCAATATATATGACAGCTTGAATGATCTAATTGATGAATGTGAGATTCAGGTTGAGTAAAAGATGCAGTATTTGGTAATGTATGAACTATGCAAAGTTTTAAAATATGAGCACCAGATGCAGAAGCTTTGGAAAAAGAATATGCTCCAGTTCTTTCTCCTCAAGATATAGTTGGTATATCAAATTTTAAAGTGTATATTAAATTAAATATTTCTAATGCATCTAGTAGAGTATTTAGTATGAATACTATATGGACAGAAGATTACAAAAATCCAAAAGTTGCTGAAATATTAAAAGAATATTGTAGCAAAAAATATTGAAGAAAAAGACAATTTGTAGATGCTGAAATTAGTGCTAGATTAGGTATATTAAATGATTAATTTTAATATTTTACTAATATTTATATATAATTAGTAGGTTACTTATCAAATTCAACATGTTGTTTATCTTAATAACAAAAAAAGTGTATTTTATAAATACACTTTTTTTGTTATTAGTTTTTATAAAAAATTATTCTACTCTTTTTTATATGATAAAATATATTTATCTTGTACAATATCATCACACAGTACTATTTAAACTAGCTATTTCTCATCTTGATAACCTAGGAGCTTCACAAAACCAAGTCCATTGTGTATATCATCATTTCAAATCTAATTTGTCTATTCCTCCTCTTGCTCTAATTCTAGAATAAGATCAATAATTTTCGTAACAAACTCTGTTTAAAGCATTTGGCAATGGATTAGTATTACCAATATCATCAGAGTCTAATAAAACAGAAGAATTGCTTCCAGAATTTGGATTATCAGTTGCCATAACAGATCATGGATTAGTCCATCAACTTTGATACCAACATTCATCTCATATATCTAACACATCAATTCTCCTTCAATTATCAAGTTCTGTTATTTTTCAATTATCACATTTAAAAATTCTTTTTGCAGAATTTGGCATACCATAAGTACTTGATATATAATGATATGATAATACTTGTCAATCTTTCATTTGATGAACTCTTACTCAATTAACTTCTTGTTGACTACATCCTCTTCAACTTGAATAATTTTCTAATATATAATTTGTTCTAGTTCCATCATTTGATCTATTTATCCATCAACATGTTGTATCCCTTACTGTTGTAGTTCAAGCTATTTTATTACATTCTGATAAACATCTACTCCTAGTTAAAACATCTGCAAAACCTTCAGATCTCAATCTTGTACCAGAGCTTAAAACTTGATTATCTCCTACTTTTTCTCAAGTACTTTCTATTTCAACACTTCATAAATAACATTGTCACATAGGAATACATTCCTGAATAACACTTGATAATCTACTTGTTGTTTTTTCTTCATATCAATCATTACAACTTCTTATTGTTTCTCTTGGTTCACCTACTTTTTCCCACTTACCAGTATTATTATCACATTTAAAATCCTGTCTATATCTT
Source organism: Candidatus Vampirococcus lugosii (assembly GCF_018420025.1). GTDB lineage: Bacteria > Patescibacteriota > Gracilibacteria > Absconditabacterales > Absconditicoccaceae > Vampirococcus > Vampirococcus lugosii. Next base: position 12,975 of record NZ_JAEDAM010000096.1, read on the forward strand.
ACTACTCAATAATCTACATTTACTTCTTTATTAACCAATTGTCTTCAATTTCTTTCTGCTATTTCATATCAATCTATTACAGTAGCTTCACATGTTTTATTATTATTGTTGTTGTTATTATTATTATTGTTGTTGTTATTATTATTATTGTTGTTGTTATTATTATTATTATTGTTATTATTATTGTTATTATTATTATCAGTTGATAGTATTTCATAATGACAATCTACATCAGATTTCAAAAGTGTAGGATCAGTTTTTGAACCTATTCAAAAGTATAAACCATAAGTTGTGTTTCATCATTGTTCAGTTGTATAAACATTAACACCACAACCTGAATTTATTCTTCAAGGAGATGAATTAGTCTTAACAGTAAGATTTTTACCTTTATGTTTAATTATAAAAGAATTTATACCTGATTTTAATTTAAAACCTCAACCTACATACTTTTTATTTTTAGAAACTTCTTTTTTCCAAGTTCAGTCAATATTAGTAATATTATTTGGATCTGAAACAGTTATAGTAATAGTATCTTCTTTATCTTTTTCTTTTTCACCTTCTTTATCTTTTTCTTTTTCACCTTCTTTATCTTTATCTTTATCTATTTCATAAGAAAGACATATTGTAGGTTCTAAATTCCAACGAACTTGTGCTGATTGTGTGCCCTCCCAATGTGCTTCAAGATAATTGTTATTACAACTAACACTATTAAAATTTTGTAAATTATCTCATTTATTTGTTTTAAGTATAATGCTTGAATTTGGTATAACTTGTGATGAAATATTTTCACACTGTTGTCTATTAATGCTTTTATAACAATTTCATTTATCTTTACCATCTTCACCTTCTTTTTCTTCTTTCAATACATTATCATTATATTCTACATATAAACTATCATTATAATCTCTTTTTACTACTGCACCATGTGTTGATGAAAAAACATCTCAAAATTTAAAACCTCAATCTTCTAATTTAATATCAAATTCTATATCATTATATCCTTTTCTTTCCAAAGTAATATTTACTTTATCTCATTTATTAAATTTATCCATAAATTTTTCATAAGTATAATATCATCAATTCTTATAAGAACTTCAATCAATAGCCATACCAAAAGCTCCTTTTGCTGTATTCATTCCTTTTTCTGCCTTAATTACAATATCTTTCAAAGATTTACCGTAATTATCTTTAACTACAATAAATGGCACATCAGATTTATCTTCTTTTAATTCTCAACATTTATTTACTAATTTAGCTTCATAATTTTTATTCACTTCAATATAATAAGTTTCTCAATCTAATGATATTGGAAACATACTACATCATCAAAAATCTTTTGATCACAAAACAGGATCAATTCATATACTTATTATATCTCTATCTTTTCTGAATTGTATTTTATTAATACTTTTATTAAAGTATATATCTTCTTCTTTTATTCAAGATTTTTTATCAAATAATAAACCTTTTAGCGGTAATTCTATATTTGCTGACTTAAAATTTTGTGGAACAGCAATTATAGCATCATTTTTATATCAAGGTAATGATGATATTTTAGGATATTCTTTTGCATTATCAAGCAATACCAGAAAAAGATATCTTTTTTGTTTTCATATATGTAGATTATGTTTTTCATAATCATCTTTATAAATATTTTTTAAGTTAATAAGAAAATCTGATTCATCTTGTATTTTTATATCTCTTATTACTTTTATATCTTTTATATTTCCATCTTCTTCTCAAATTATAGTATCAATTATTCCACTTATTTCATTTTCACTCTTTTTATTAAGAATTTCTAATGCTTTAATTTTGAAATTAATAAATACAACATCTAATACTGGCCAAAAACTATGTGTTTTTAATTGAACTTCTATTTTATTTATAGCTTCTATTTTTTCTACTAACCATGCAATATCCCTTTTTTCAAGTTCCAAATTTTCAAGCATATTATCAACAAAACCCTTATACATCATTTTCTCTGATGGATTCAATTTTCAAACTTTCTCTTTTAATTCTTTCTCCAAACTATCTATCTCTTTTATTAAACTACTTATTCATTTACTTTCTTCTTCTTTTTCTTTATTTTTATCTTCTTTTTCATTTTTATCTCAAACATTTATTTCAATCCTCTTTGAAAACTCTGGATCATCTAAATTATAATCTTCATTATCACATTTAACTTCTGTCCATCAATTATCATAAAATTTTACTGGTCCACTTCTATCTATAATAAGTCATTTTTGATTTGACTTATATGTTTGTCTTGTTCATTTTCAATTATTAGTTGAAATTCTACAAATCTTCCATCATTCAATTTTTATTGTAACATCTATTTCTTCTCATGGTTTCACTGTCTCACTAGATACACTTAATTCTGCAATATCTTGTCAATAAGATATTCAAGATAAAAAGAACATTCACATAAAAAGTAATCATATTTTCTTCATAATTATTATGGTAATAATATAAATAAATTTAATACTAATTTTTTAAATTAATTAGTATAATTAAATTATATTATTTTTTTTATCTTTTTCAAGGTTTTTTTATATTTTGTGTGCAAGTAATGTTAAATTTTCAGTATAATAATATTTATTCTATTGCATAATGGAAAAAGATTTATCACCATTTTTTATGAAAAATATAAATAGTAATTAACAAATTTATCTTTTTTTATTTTTGAGTTTTATATTATCTTTGTAGATTAAAATCTATAAATAAATCCTTGAATAGATCAAGGATTTATTTTGTAGTAAGTATATTTTATTATAATTTATTCAAATTTAACTCACATTCTAAATCATCACCAATGTTCTCATTTTACATATATAGGAGAAGAAATATCAAGCATAGGAATAGTTTTACCTCACATTTCCCTTATATAAATTTGTACTAATTTTTTTTCTTCATTATTTGAAGCCGCTTTTAATCAAACTCTATCAGTAAATTTCCTTCTATTTCTTGAATTAGCTGTATTTCGATTTATATCTGATTTTGTATTAGATTTTCTTTGAGGATGTGAAAATTTTTTATTATGAGTAGGTAAATAACCATCTTTTTTGAATACAGGTGCACAAAATATTATTTTTCATGTTTCATCTTCTTCCAAAATTTTTTCTTGTATTTTTTGGAATTCATCAGTTAATCAAGTAAATCAAGTAATATATTGAACAGGATTTGTTCATGGAATTTCAATAAATTTTTCATCAAATAATTCTTCCAATGTAATTATTCATACAAGTTCTACAAGATTTCAATTTAAATCAAGTTTTAATTTTTTTACAGTTTTACCTTTATCTATAATTTCTTCAAACATTTTACTATAATAATCTGCAGTTTGAGAAGCAATTTCTGCCATTTTTCATTCATCTATGTTTAAATTATAATTAATTCAAAGTTGCATTTGTTTTTCACATATTATAAGAGATTCGTCCAGATGTGAATATGCACTATCCAATGATTTATTAGAATTATCTAAATCATATCAAGTTTCTTCTAGTTCTTTCATAGTATTGTCTAATTGATTTTGAACTATTTCAACAGTTTTTTGAAGTAATTCAAGTCAACCTTTTGCATCTTTAGTTGCTCATACTGCTTTTGAAATATTATTTAAAATATTTTCAACTCATTGATTTGAATTATTTGACTTTTGTGCCATATTTTTAATTATCTCTTTTAGAGATTCACTTTTTTCTATTAAATCATTAATTATATCTCAAGTTTTTTTAGAAGTATTTTCAGTTTTTTTAGATAAAGATTTTATTTCTTCTGCAACAACAGAAAAAGCATTACCTACAACTCATGCTCTAGCTGACTCTATTTGAGCATTTATAGTTAAAATATTTGATTGATTTGAAATTTCTGAAATATTTCAAGTAAGTGATTTTGCTTCTTGAGCATTATAATTATGAATATTTATTTTTTCTTCCAAACTCAATATATCAGATATAAGATATTTTATGTTTTCTACTACTTCATCAGTATCAATAGATGAATTTTCCAAAGCTTCTAATGCATTATTTATAATAGCTTCAGGTCATTGAGCATTGTCAGAAAGTTTTTGAACTTGTGAAACAACTTTATCTAATCTTTGTATTATATCATTTAAATTATTTATTTTCTCAAACATTGTAGTTTTGATATTACCAATATTACTTGTTACAGATGCAAGTTCTATAACTTGTTTTTTCAAAAGTCATAAATTTTTTTCAATGTATTCTATAAGTTGTCAATTAGTTTCTCTTAGCTCTAACAATTCTCATTTTAATTTTTTTGATCAATTAAATAAGTTTACACTAAAATTATTTACCATAAGAAAATATTATTAATAAAATTAAAAAAATTATAAATTGTGTCTTTTAATAAAACAGCAAGTACCTATATAATTAAAAAAATATAAATGTCAATTAAAAATTATATATTTTAATAATTTAAGTTAAGTATTCAAATATTATTATTGAAAGATACAAAAAATTTAAAAATATTACTATATTTATTTTGAGTACAAATTTCAAATAAATTTAATTATCTAACTCATAATTCAACATCAACATTTTTTTCATTTCAATCTGAAATAACTCTAAATTGTATATTATCTCATGGTTTATAAGCGAATAATTGATATAAAAATGTATTTCATTTTCAAATTAAATTTCAATTTATATGTGTGATTATATCACCTGATTTAATTCATGCATTATCTGCAGATGAATTTGGAACTACATTAGAAATTAATACTCAATTTTTGACTGATAATTCATTTTCTATAGCTATAGCATTATTGATATCTGTATGTTCAACTCACAAAAAAGGTCTTGTAATTTCATTATCGTTTATGACCATCTCAAGAGTTGATTCAACAAATTCTTCATTTATAGGAATACTAAATCAAATTCACTGACCTATAGCACTTATAGCAGTATTTATTCAAAGAACATTTCCCCAAATATCCATCAAAGGTCCACCACTATTACCAGGATTTATAGGAGCATCTGTTTGATAAAGTCATACATAAATACTATCAGCTTTTATATCTTCAAGTTGTCTTCATTTTCAACTTATAATACCGAAACTTGCACTATCTTGAAATTGTGATAAAGCATTTCATATAGCCAAAACAAATTGTCATACTTTTATATTATCAAATACAGATACAAGATTTACAGTATTTAAATTTGAAGGAACATTTCCTTCATCATTCAATATTTTTAAAACTGCTATATCAAGAATAGGATCAAACCAAATTTTATCTACATCATATCTAAATCAATCTTTTGTTACAACAGTATAATTTGTATTTCATCTTCTAGCTTCTTGTATAACATGTTTATTTGTGATTATATATCAATCTTTTGATACAATTATTCAACTACCTCATCATATTTCTTGATTTTCTTGTTGAGAATATCAACCAAAAAAATTCAATGGATCTTGATAATATATGTCCAAATCTCTACTTATTATAATACTAACAACTCATTTTCAAGAATTTGAAATTGTATTTATTAAAATATCTTGTAAATCATTTACATTATCCACTCATGATAATGTGTCTATATTTTGTATATTTTCATCAACAAGTTTATTTTCCAAAAGATAATTTTGAGTAAATAAGTGATATCATACTATGAATGTAATATTTATTATTAATGATACAACAATAAGACTTATTATTATTTTAATTTTTTTCATAAATTAATATTTTTTATTTAAATAAATTATTTATTTTTAATTATTACATCATTATTACTTCATAAATCAATTTCCAAAAGAGATTTATAATTAACTAATGATGATGCTACAATTCATCTATATTTTTTTAATTGTAAAGATATATCTACTAAATTATTAAAATATAAATCTGGTCAATTATTTTGATAAACAATAGTTCTACTAGCTCATGGAATATATTTTATATAATCAATATTTTCTTCTCAAACTATATTTTTTATATCCTCAATTTGAGATTTTAATAAATTACTATTTACTTTATAAAAAAAAGATTTATCCATATGTGATTTTTTTATATAATTTGGTATTTTTATTTTATTATTTTCAGATATTAATGAACTTCATGAATATAAAGAGAACATATTCTCACCAAAACTTGCAATATATGAGTTATCATTAGTAAAAATAAAATCAAAATCAACATAATTAACATTCAAAATTGCAACTCAGTTTCAAATATGATTAATATCAAAAGATTTTAATATATTAAATTCATCCAAAATTTGTTTTTCATAATTTCATTTTTTTAAATACTTGAATATATAATAATTTTCTCAAATAATTCAAGATTGTATTTTTGAAAACATATCTTTGTTTGGATAATCATTAATATTTTTTTCCAAGAATCTAATTTCTTTTATTTCATAATCATCGGACAATATTGTATATTGCAATGATACATACAAAATAAAAGAAAAAATTATAAAAAAGAATAAAAAAAAGTATTTCTTTTTATTCTTATTAAGAAATATATTAATATACCTTAATTTTTTCTTAAATAAATTTTTTTCTCTTTTCCAAAATCTTTTTGATCCAAGCTTATGTTTCATAAACTAATAAAAAATTGTATATAAAATAACAGTAATTATTGATCAAAACAATATTCAAGCCAAAACTTCATATAAAGTATGTCATAATCTTTCTTTTAGAAGAATATATTTATTATCTCAAAATTCAAATACTGTTTTTAGTTGATGACTAATATTATTTAGATATTTGGCATGTTTTCCAGCTTCATATCTTACATTCATACTATCATACCAAAATAAAAATGAAAAAGTAAAAGCTATAGCAAATTCTGAAGAATCTATTCAAAATTTTAATAACATTAAAGTTGTTATACTAGCTGATATTCAACTATGAACTGATGGAAATCAACCAGCTCTTCGTATACTTTGAACATTAATTTTTTTCTCTTTATAAAAATCTATAAGTATTTTTATTAATTGTATAATAAATCATATAAAAATAGGAACAAAAAAATAATGAATCATATTAAAAAATATAAATACTAAATTTAAATGACATAATAAACAAATAAACTCAAAAATCAATTTAAAATTGTTTTTTTGTGTCGATAATATTAAAGGATATTTATATAATTAAAAATATTTACTGTATAAATTGTTAATTATTGATTTTCCTCGCTTGGCGGGAAAAAAATATTGATTTTGGTAAAGAAAAAAATATAATGAAAAGGATTTAGTAAAATTAAAAAAATTAAAGAAATGAAAAAAATATTGATATGAACACAAGATTTCAAAACATTTATAAATGAAAAATGATATTATATAGATAAAACTAAAACAATACATAATTTATTGATAAGTAATAGGTATTATTTTTTGTCTAGACCAAGAAGATTTGGGAAATCATTGACATTATCAATGATAAAATATTTGTATATGTGAGAAAAAGAATTATTC
>NZ_JAEDAM010000011.1 GCF_018420025.1 Candidatus Vampirococcus lugosii
ATAACAAATATATCAAAGCAATAAATGCACATAATCACAAGAAATAATTTAATATTGTTGATATAAACTCAAGTAAATCTCATTGATTATCTCAAGATGCTTGTCATATTCATTCTATATTATCTCATATTCAAGAAACACCTTGTCTTATTGAATCATCATTAGCAGTATTTCATATAATATCTCATTGCTCTCTAGTATATGTTTTAGATTCTCATCCCCGAGTAGGAAGAGATAGAAATAAATCTAACATATTCTATATTTTAATTATTAATAAATAATTATTAATTTTTTATTTTATTTTTCTTTAAATTTATCCTGACATACTCATTTTAGATTATTATGAATAATATTTTTACAATCTTCAATATTTTTGGCATGCTCAATCCAGTATCTGGATATACAAAATTCTGAATTCACTTTATCTTCTATTTCATTACAAATTTCATAATTAGATTCATCGATAGCTTGTGAAGTATACAAATCACTTTCATAAATTCTATTACAATTATTAGCATCATATATATCATCTAATTTAAGATTCTCTCATGCACATCAATTATGCTCTAATGAAATTTTTAAATTTTCATTATCAAAATGCATATAATCATATATTAAAAAGCGAGATAAGTCATCATACATTTCCCAATCTTTACATCTTTTTGTGTCACTAGGTCTATCAAAATTTGAACAATTTTTATCTAATTTAATATAAGCTCAGCTATAAACTTCATTACATTTAATAACAAATTTTTGTAAACTTTCATAATTCATATCAACATTCTCTATCTTATCATAACATCAATTGTCCATCAATTCTTTTTTGATAAAATTTGAATCAATTTTATCTATATCATACTCAAAAGATAATTTTTCTTTTTGCTTCAAAGGAAAAATTAAAAAAGCAAGAATTAGTAATAATAATAATCAAACAGATACAAAAAAATATTTTTTATTATAAATAGACATTTTAAATTCTAACAAATTAAAATAAACTAACAAGATGGATTAGGATTTGGGCTTGCTGCATTAGGAGTAGTAGTTTCCCAACAACCTCCACTAGCATTACATCCTCTATCTATTCTAGTAGTATTAACACAATCAGTATCAGAAACAGTCCGATTATTAGTACAAGTATCACATGTTGTTGAACAAGTCTCATTACCATCATCGTCTGTAGAACAAGATTCTGAGCAATTACAAGAATAATTACTACTACATGATTTACTACGAGTTTCACATTGATTATTTGTCCGAGATGTAGAAGGTCAACAATATTCTGAATCAAAAACTTCATGATTACATGATCAACCTCTACATCTATCTCTCATGTGCTGAAATGTAAGTCAACTACATTGCCGATAGTCAGGCTCATTACAAGCTTCTACTTCAGTAAAGTCAAAAGATTCACAAGCTCATTCCATACATCTCCATTCTTCCCGTCAAGCATATCAATTCCAAGGTGCTCCAGAAGTTATACTAGCAAAAGTTCAATTTGTAGAACAAGTTCTATTTTCAAAATCTTCACAAGATTTAAATTCTCAATCTGGTTCTCAATCATCATTTGCTTTCCATTCCCAAAGTAATTTATTATCATTATGAGCTCATCTATTATTTACTACATTAGAATCAAAAGACTTTGTAAATATTTTTGCATCTAATCATCTTGTAAAATGAGGTAGATCAGAATTAGTTTCTGACATTTTTACTTGTCATCATGGAGATACACATTGATCTTCAAATTCATAAAAAGAACATTCAATAGCATTTGTATACGAATACAATCAATAAAAAGACATTAATCAAAATAATAATATATATTTTTTCATTTTTATTTTAAATATAATTAAATTAAAACAATCTTAAAACTATAAAATAATAAACAAATTAAATAAAAAGTCAAATATTTTATATAACTTTATTGTAATTATATTATTAATATTTTTTTTTAATTTGCAATACATTTTTTACTTTTTTTTAAAATAAACTATATATTTTTTGACAAATTATATATTTTATATATACTTTCATAATATATAAATATAAATTATAAATTATTATGAAATATAATGATATAAAAAAATGAGTTTTAAACTCAAATATAATTCCAGATCCGTTAAAAGATAAAATATTAAAAATTAAAGATTTACCTATACAAATTTGCTCTGTATTGGAAGAAATTTTTGTTTTGGAAGCAAAAAATAATGAAATTAATAAAGATATTAAATGAAAATCAGTACAAATATTAGTTGAATATATTAAAAGTGTTGAAGAAAAATCAAATGATATTAATGAAGTAGAAAAAAAACTTGATGATGAATTAGAAAATATATTTGATTAAATACAATAAATATTTTATATATTAATTAAAAATAAAAATATGATCAATAATATAGATAATAGAGATATAAATACACAAGAAGATCCAGAAAAAGTTTGACAACCACAATTAGATAATTTTGAAAAAAATCAAGATATTGAAAAAGTAGTTTCTGAATTGAAAGAAGAATTTAGAAATCTTGCTGAATCTTTGGATACATGAGATGAATGAGAGTCAATAAATTTTTATGTAGATAGAATGAATAGTTATTTGAATGAAAATTATAATTGAATAAAAATTGTAATAGATGAAGATTGAAATTTAGAAGTTAAAAATCATGAAGCAGATGAACTTTTAAAAAAACTTGATGATGAATTACAATCATTATATTTGGATATAGAAGAATCAATTGATTCTTGAAATGATTTGTTGGATGATCAAGAATTTGCTTGAAAATCTTCATGAGAACTTTTGCAAATGTCAAATCAAAATAATTCATTATTATATAATAATATAATAAAAGAAAGTGAAGATTGAAGTTTAAATGTTGATTTTAGATGAAATGAGTGAGCAGAAGATAATATTTGATTATCAGATATCTTGGCAGAAGATGTTAAATCAGTAAAAATTACTTCTAGTGATTGACAAGTTAGTGAATGAAATAGAGTATGATTAAAATGATGATTTTATGATGCTTGATGAAATTATTTAGCTATTTTTAGCTGAGATAAAGTAGAAATCACAGAAAAATATGAAGAACAAGAACTTGAAAAACTAAAAGAAGCAAATAGTGAAGCTATAAATTCTTTTATGGAAAGGGATGAAATAAAAGAAATGTATACTGAAAATTGAGAAGTTATAGAAGGAAAAAAAGAAGCTATATGATTAGCTGTATCAATGGCAGAATCTTATGATCTTGATCCAAATTTATTATTATCAATTTGATTAAATGAATGAATTTTTGAATGAAATATGTGAATAATGAATTGAGATTTACAAACTCTTGATTGACAACTTGTTATGCTTTGTAGAAATGTTCAATCAAGTTTTGTCAAATGAACATCTCAATCAAATGAAAATTGAGATTGAATAATAAATACAGATGATATTTTGTATTGAATAAATAATGCTTGATTGAGATGATTTTGATGATCTAATTATGATTTTTTATGAAAAATTGTTGAATCATATTGGACTTTATCTTGAAAAGAATTTACAAATAATGATTTAAAATGAGTGATAGATAAATACAAAAATTCAAATATAAATTTTTCTAGTATAAATCCAGAAAATTTAACAATGTGAAATTTAGATATTAATTTACCTAATTTTGAATCATTATTAACTACTCAATGATGAAGAGATTATATGATGTATAAAGATAGTATAGAACAAATGTGTGATAAACTTAAAATTCCTCCAGAAGTTTTATTGCAATTATTTATAAAAGAATGAAGTCGTTGAAATCCTCATGCATCTCCTTGAACATCTAGTGCAGTTTGACTTTGACAAATAATAGATTGAACTTGGGAAGGTATTACTAAATCATGATGAACAGCATCAAAATATGGTATTGATTGAATAAAATTTGATAGATATGATGCAGGACATCAAATAATATGATCGGCAGTTTATCTTAGAGAAATGTATGATAAATTTTGAAGTTGGTGAAAAGCTATGGTACATTATCATACATGACCTTGACAAATGACAGATTCATATGCACAAAAATGTGCAAAATGGAATCCAGCTATTGAAAGATGAATATCATGACCAATCACAGCTCAATCATATTACAATTCTGCAATGAAATATTATACAAATGTTGTTTAAAATTAGCTTTTAAAAACTAATTTTATTTTCTATTTCTTTTTGATTTCCTTCAAGATAATCTATTGCTTTATATAAATTATTGTATTAAATTGATTAATAATTTTGAATATTTATAAACTTCAGAATGTTAACTTATTTTAACTAGTTTTTGATTTGATTAGATATTGCATTGTAATAAAAAAATATAATTTCAAGATAAAACACATCGATCTTCGCTATTACAAAATAATTTATTTTTACAAAATTAAGATTAAATATTTTATTATTTAGAAATTAATGAGTTAAAAGATTATTATACAAATTTTGTAAATGTATCAGGTTTTTCTGAGTTTTTTTTATTATTTCAATAATTATTTTTTAAATAAGATATTTCTAATACTTTTCAAATTTCAAAATCAATCATAGCAATTCATTTATCTCATAAAACTTTTCAAGTATCATCAAAATTATTAATTTTTCAAATTTTTAAATCTCATATAGTATATATAACTTCTCAAGTTTTGGAATTAATTTTTGCAATTCAAGTTTCTCATACAATTTTTCAATTAGAACTAAAATTATTAATATTTCAAATATCTAAATATCAAGTATTATAAATAATTTCTCAAGTTTCAATATCAATTTTGGAAATTCAGTTTTCTCATATAATATTTCAATCATAACTAAAATTATTGATTTTTCAGATTCATAAGTTTCAAGTATTATATTTAACTTTTAAAGTTTTTTTATCTATCATACTAATTCAATTTTCTCATTTAATTAATCATTTGTCATAGAATTTATTAATTTTTCAAATTCATAAATCTAATGTACTATAAATAATCTCTCAAGTTTCAAAATCAATTTTTGCAATTCAATTTTCTCATATAACTCATCAATTTGAATAGAATTTATTAATTTTTCAAATTCATAATTCTAAAATACTATAAATAATTTCTCAAGTTTCAACATTAATTTTTGCAATTCAAGTTTCTCATATAATTTTTCAATCATTATCAAAATTATTAATATTTCAAATACCTAAATCTCAAGTATTATATTTAATTTTTAAATTTTTTGTATTAATTTTTGCAATTCAAGTTTCTCATATAACTTTTCAATCATTATCAAAATTATTAATTTTTCAAATTCATAAATCTCAAGTAGTGTGTTTAACTTTTAAAGTTTTTGTATCAATTATTGTAATTCAAGTTTCTCATATAATATTTCAATTGTTATCAAATTTATTAACTTTTCAAATTTTCAAATTTCATGTACTAGACTTAATTTCTCAAGTTTGAATATCAATTATTGTAAATCAAGTTTCTCATACAATTCATCAACTTGAATAGAAACTATTAATTTTTCAAATTCATAAATTTGGAATAGTATAAATAGTTTCTCAAGTTTTGATATTAATTTTTGCAATTCAAGTTTTTCATATAATTCTTCAATCATTGCTAAAATTATCAATTTTTCAAATATCTAAATCTCAAGTATTATAAATAATATCTAATGTTTTGACATTAATTTTTGCAATTCAAGTTTCTCATTTAATTTTTCAATCAATATCAAAATTAATAATTTTTCAAATACCTAAATCTCAAGTATTATAAATAATATCTAAAGTTTTTGTATTAATTATAGCAATTCAAGTTTCTCATATAACTTTTCAATTAGCATCAAAATCAATAATTTTTCAAATTCATAAATTTGAAGTAGTAGATTCAATTTGTCAAGTTTTAGTATTTATAACTGCAAATCAATTTTCTCATTCAATTCATCAAGTTCAATAAAATCATTTAATTTTTCAAATACCTAAATCTCATTTATTATAATTAATTTTTCAAGTTTCAATATTAATTTGAGCAACTCAAGTTTCTCATATTATTTTTCAAGCATTATTAAAATCATTAATTTTTCAAATACCTAAATCTCAAGTAGTATATTTAACTTTTGAAGTTATTAAATTAAGTAAAGCAACTCATTTTTCTCATATTATTTTTCAATCATTACTGACATTAAGAATTTTTCAAATAACTAAATCTCAAGTATTATATTTAATATCTAAAGTTTTTGTATCAACTATAGTAAATCAATTTTCTCATATAATTTGTCAATCTGATATAATTTTTCAATCAAAAATAAAATCAATAATTTTTCATATTCATAAATTTCAAGTATTAGCTATAATTTTTCAAGTTTGAATATTAATTATTGCAATTCAAGTTTCTCATACAATTCATCAATTTCAATAAAAATCATTAATTTTTCAAATACCTAAATTTCATTTATTATAAAGAATTTTTCAAGTTCCAACATTAATTTTTGCAATTCAAGTTTCTCATATAATATTTCAATCATAATTAAAACTAATAATTTTTCATATTTCTAAATCTCATATAGTATAAAAGATTTTTCAAGTTTCAATATTAATTTTTGCAATTCAGTTTTCTCATATAATATTTCAATCATAATTAAAATTACTAATTTTTCAAACACCTAAATCTCAGGTAGTATAAATAACTTTTCAGTTTTTGACATTAATTTTTGCAATTCAATTTTCTCATATAATTTTTCATTTATTATTAAAATTAATAATTTTTCAAATACCTAAATCTCAAGTATTAGATTTAATTTTTCAAGTTTTGACATCAATTATTGCAATTCAATTTTTTCATACAATTCATCAAGTTCAATAAAAAGATTCAATATTTCAAATACCTAAATCTCAAATATTATATTTAATTTCTCAAGTTTTGACATTAATTTTTGCAACTCAATTTTCTCATTTAATTAATCAATCATTATCAAAATTACTAATATTTCAAATACCTAAATCTCAAGTATTATATTTAATTTCTAAATTTTTAACATTAATTTTTGCAAGTCAATTTTCTCATTTAATTAATCAAGTATCATCAAAATTAATAATATTTCAAATACCTAAATTTCAAGTATTATATTTAATTTTTCAAGTTTGAATATCAATTATTGCAAGTCAATTTTTTCATAAAATTCATCAACTTGAATAAAATCATTTAATATTTCAAATACCTAAATCTCAAATATTATATTTAATTTCTCAAGTTTTAAAATTAATTTTTGCAACTCAATTTTTTCATATAATTTTTCAATCATCATCAAAATTAATAATATTTCAAATATCTAAATTTCAAATACTATAATCAACTTCTCAAGTCTCAAAATTAATTTTTGCAATTCAATTTTCTCATATAATTTTTCAATTTTTATCAAAATCAATAATATTTCAAATATCTAAATTTCAAATACTATAATCAACTTCTCAAGTTTCAAAATCAATTTTGGCAATTCAAGATTCTCATAAGATATTTCAATTTTTATCAAAATCAATAATATTTCAAATATCTAAATCCGAAGTAGTATAATCAACTTCTCAAGTTTCAAAATCAATTTTGGCAATTCAAGATTCTCATAAAATATTTCAATCATTATCAAGATTAATTATTTTTCAAATATCTAAATCTCAAGTAGTATAATCAACTTCTCAAGTTTCAAAATCAATTTTGGCAATTCAAAATTTTCATAAAATATTTCAGTCAGATTCAAGATTAATTATTTTTCAAATATCTAAATTTCAAGTGGTATAAATAATATCTCAAGTTTCAATATTAATTTTGGCAATTCAAGATTCTCATAAAATATTTCAATCAGATTCAAAATTAATTATTTTTCAAATATCTAAATTTCAAGTAGTATAAATAATATCTCAAGTTTCAATATTAATTTTGGCAACTCAAGATTCTCATAAAATATTTCAACCAGATTCAAATCTATCAACTTTTCAAATATCTAAATTTCAAGTACTATAATTAACTTTTCAAGTTTCAATATTAATTTTTATAATTCAATTTTCTCATATAATTTTTCAATTAGTTTCAAATTTATTAACTTTTCAAATACTTAAATTTTGAATTATATTTATAGTTCATTTCAATTTATTAACATATATTATATGTCCAGATTCAGATTCCCATAAATTTTCACAAATTTTATTTAATTTTCAATATTTTTTTTGTAGTTCTATATTGGATATTTCATTGTTTGGATCTAACTTTAAAACTCCCAAAATTTTATTAGTGATACTATTATATCAAATATCGCTTAAAAGTTTTTTTAAGAAATTAGAACTATTTTTATCAACTTTTTTTCTTAATTTTCTCAAAAATGTTTTTGCTTTAGCTTGAAACAGAGGTAAACTAAATAAATCTTTTAATTTTTTTTTTCATTTATCATCTATATTTGAACTCATTTGAAATAATGAAATAATATTTTCAATTTCTTTATCATCTTTTCATATATCTTTCAATACAATTCATAATCATGTCGCAAAATCATCACTTACAAAAACTTCATCTAAATCAGAACAATCTTGACTAATTTCATAGTTATCTATCATTATTTAAATATTTTGATTAAAAAATTAAATTAAATTTAACATTATGTTATATATATAAAAATATATATTTGTCAATAAAAAAAAACTTTTTTTTATCTCATACTTGTATGACTAAAATTTGTAAACAAAATTATAAACTGAAAAACATAATGTATGCCTGGTTAGAAGTAGTTGAATATATATTACTTAATTAAAAATTTTCCGAAATAGTATATTTATACTTAAAAAACAAAAAATTTCATTATAATAAAAAAATTATATTAATAATTCTATTTTTACTTTTTTACTGATATTTTAAATTTACCAGCATAAAAAATAAAAATATACTTGAAATTTATTATAATTTTTTTATACTTCTTTATATAGCACTAATATTATTTATGTGCTATAATATGAAAATTTTAAATTTTAAAATAAATAAAATATGAATTTTGAAAAATATACGATAAAAGCTAGTGAAGCAGTTAATCAAGCACAAAGTAATGCAATAGAAAATAATAATAATGTAATAGATGTTTTGCATATTTTAAATTCTATGTTTGAACAAGAAGATTGATATATACCTGCTATACTTAAAAAATGAAATTTTGAAATACAAAAAATACATAATGAAATAAAACAATGAATAAATAGTTTACCAAAAATTGAATGATGAAAATATCAAATTCAAGTTTCTTATGATTTAAATCAAGCATTTATAAATGCCGAAAAACAAGCAAATAGTTTAAATGATGAATATATTACTACTTATCATATATTTTTGGCCATATTGAAATGAAACTCAAAAGCAAATAAGGAAATATTACAAAAAGAATGAATAAATTATAAAAATATTTTGGAAATAATAAACGAAATTAAAAAATGAGATTCAGTTCAAAGTGTAGATCCAGAAACTACTATGGATTCTTTAAATAAATTTGGTAGAAATATTACTGAACTTGCAAAAAATTGAGATTTGGATCCAGTAATTGGTAGAGAAGACGAAATAGCTAGAACTATACAAATTCTTTCTAGGAGAACAAAAAATAATCCAGTACTTACTGGTGATCCTTGAGTTGGTAAAACTGCTATTATTGAATGAATTGCACAATTAATAATTAAATCTGAAGTTCCTGATATTTTAAAAAATAAAACAATAATAGAACTTGATATGTCAGCTTTGATGGCATGAACTAAATATAGATGAGAATTTGAAGAAAGATTGAAAGCTATATTAAAAGAATTAAATAAATCTAAATGACAAATAATTTTATTTATAGATGAAATACATAATATAGTATGAGCTGGTAAAACTGAATGATCTATGGATATGTGAAATATGATAAAACCTGAACTTGCTAGAGGTAAAATTAGAGTAATATGAGCAACTACTATTAATGAATATAGAAAATATGTAGAAAAAGACCCAGCTTTGGAAAGAAGATTTCAACAAGTTCATATTGATCAACCTAGTAAAGAAGATGCATTAGCTATTCTTAGATGAATAAAAGAAAGATATGAAGCTCATCATTGAGTAAAAATTACTGATTCTTCACTTATTTCTGCTGTTGATTTATCTGAGAAATATATTACTGATAGATTTTTGCCTGATAAAGCTATAGATTTGATAGATGAAGCTTCTGCTAGTGTAAAAATGGCTCTTACTAGTATGCCTACAGAAATTATTAAATTAAAAAAACAAATTACTCAATTAGAAATTGAAAAACAAGCAATAATAAGAGATCAATGAAATACTAGTATAGATAATAATAGAATGCAAAAACTTGAAAAAGAATTAGCTAGTGCAAAAGAAAATTATGAAAAATTAAAAATTAATTGGGAAACAGAAAGAGAATATGTAGTTAAAGTAAAACAATTAAAAGAAGAATTACAAAAATTAGAACATCAAGCACAAATAGCAGAAAAAGAAACAAATTACAATAAAGTAGCTGAAATTAGATATTGACAAATTCCAAAATTACAAAATGAATTATCAGAAATAGAAAAAAAAGTAGAAAATTCAAAAAAAGATTCTAGTATTAAAATTAAAGATATTGTAGAACCTGAAGATCTTGCACTAATTATAAGTAAATGGACACAAATTCCTGTTTCAAAACTTGTTGAAAGTGAAAAAGAAAAATTAGCAAATATTGAAAAAAATATATCAACAAAAGTTGTTTGACAAGATTTTGCTATATCAGCAGTTGCAAATGCTATTAGAAGATCAAGAGCTTGATTGAAAGATCCAAATAAACCAGTTTGATCATTTCTTTTTTTATGACCAACTTGAGTTGGTAAAACACAACTTGCAAAATCATTAGCTGAATTTCTTTTCAATAATGAAAAATCTATAATAAGATTAGATATGTCAGAATATATGGAAAAACATTCTGTAAGTAAACTTATTTGATCTCCTCCAGGATATGTTGGTTATGATGAAGCTTGACAACTTACGGAAGCGGTAAGAAGAAAACCTTATTCTATAATACTTTTTGATGAAATAGAAAAAGCTCATCCAGATGTATTTAATGTATTATTGCAATTATTGGATGATTGAATACTTACAGATAACAAATGAAAAACTGTTAATTTTAAAAATACTATAATAATTCTTACTTCAAATATAGGTTCAGATATGATAATGGAAAAACTTAGTAATTCACAAGATATACAAACAAGAAAAGAAGTTGAAAATTGAATAATGAAACAACTAACTAATTATTTTCGTCCAGAATTTATAAATAGAATAGATGACTTAATTATTTTCAATCCTATAAATGAAGAAATGTTGAAAAATATTGTTTCTATAAATTTACAAAAAATTAATGATATGCTTTATTATGATAGATGATTAAATCTTGATTTTGATGATGAAGTTTTAAAATATTTGGCAAAAGCTTGATGGGATCCTGCATTTGGTGCTAGACCTTTGGATAGAGCTATACAAAAAGAATTATTAAATCCATTAGCAATGTCTATTATGCAATGAAATATTAAAAATAATTCTAAAATAAAAATAAATATACAAGATTGAAAAATAAGTATAAATTAAAATTAAATTTTATATTATTAAAAAAAAAAGATAAAAGTACAGTAAAATTACTTTATCTCTTTTTTATATTACATATTTTAAGTAAAATACTTAAAAATAAATAACTAATTAAAAAAAGATATTATAAATTATTAACAACTAAATTCCAAAGATATCAAGCAGTATTTACTCAACTATCCATCATAGCAGTTCAATTATAATTTCAAGCCCACACACATACTATCAATCATTTTTGTTTATTTGCACCACAAGTCCATCAATCAACAAATCTTCTTGAAGTTCATGTTTTTACAGCCCATCAAGGTACAGACATAAAACTATCTATCCCAAAAGATAAATTTCTATAAGAATTTTTTGTCAAAATATCATAAACTTCTTTTATTTGTACTTCATAAGAATCTAGAAAATCATATTCATTTATATCAAAAAATATTTTCCAAAGTTTTGCAAAATTTAATGGACTCATTTCATAAGTTCATAAACCAGCAGATAATCATAAATTTCTTTCATTAAAAAATTCATGATTTTTTTCTAATTTATCTTTATTTTCTTTTCATACATTAATTCTTAATTTTTCAATAAAATTTATATAATTTCATACTCATACATCATTTAATAATTTTACAGTAGGAACATTTAGACTACTTCATAAAGCTTGTGCAAGTTTCACATCTCAAGCATAAGTTTGAGAAAAATTTTTGGGTGCATAAATATTTTCTCATTCCAAAATATATTCTATAGGTTTATCTTCCAATATAGATTCTGAATTTAAATTTAATTCTTTCATAGCATACAAATATAAAAAAGGTTTGGCAACTGATCAAGTTTGTCTCCTAGAAGTACAAGCATTTACCTGTCATGCAAATAAATCTTCATAAGATCTACAAATATTCATAGTCAAAACTTCTCAAGTATTATCCAAAACTAATATACAACAATCATTCATTCATTGCATATTTCTATATTCAAAAGTATTTTTTATGATATTATTTATCATATTATGTAAATCTAGATCAAAGTTTTTAGAATTATTATTTTTTGAAGATTGAATATAATCTACATAATGATTTGCCAAATTATCAAAATTATGATAAATATCATTTGAAGACAATGGTGGCAAATTATATATATTTTTACAAATATTATCACTTACAAAATCAAGATTTGATATTTGATTACAAAGTAATTTAGATCTTTTTTTTAATTGATCAAAATTATTATTATTTAAAGGATTTGTACCAGTTTGATATATTGAAACCAAAAACAATAATTCAGACAAAAATAAATTTTCACAATTATTATCAAAATAAACTAAACAAGCACTATTTAATCATCTTACTTGATTTGGAAATTCCAAATTATTTATATAATACAAAAATATATCTTCTTTTGAATTATGTGTATTTAAATTTATAGCAATAAAATTTTCTTTAATTTTCTGCAAAATACTTCTATCAAAAAAAGCAGATTGCGATAATTTTATTGATTGCTGATCTATAGTACTTGCTCATTGTCTATTTCCCAAAAATATATTTGAATGAATAGCTCTTGATATTGCTTTTATATCAATTCAAAAATGTGAATAAAATCTTTTGTCTTCTATTTCTTTTATTATTTGATTAATATTATTTGGTATACTATTATAATTTTCATAAGAAATATTTTTAATTCATTTTAATATATTTCATTTTGAATCATATATTAAATTTTCTGTATTATCTTGCAATTCATATTCATACAAAAAATTAAATAAGAATAAAAATATAAAAAACAATACAAAAATTATAAAAGTCAATTTTTTTTTCATAAAATTAGAGATTATAAAAATAAATTCAATATTTGATCTCTAATTATTCAAAACTTTTCTTCAATGAACTTGAGTATCATACATTTCAAAAAATCTAGTAGGCATTATATTAAAATTACCATTAAATGAGTTTATTCATTCAAAAATTATTTCACATTCTGTTCAAGATTTTATACTATCATAATACAAGAAAAGTCTATCAAATCTTGATTCATAATGCGACGGCGAACATCTTCTTCATCATTTTATTTGAAAAGGTTCTGAATCATCAAATTTTGAAATATTTCAAAGTAATTTAATATTTGCTGGAATAAAGAATTCTACTGCAACTTGTGATGCATCTTTAGTTGTTGCAAAAGATCCTGTCAAAATTGTTCTATCACCTACAGAAGTATCTTTTTCTATTTCAAGATTTAATTCTGATAATCATTCAAGATAACTTTCCAATTCACCAAAATCATTTGGTAAATATGAAGTTTTCATATCTATAAATAAGTTTTCATTACAATTCCATGAAGTTTCCAAATCTCATTTGGATTTATCAGATAAATCAATTTCTTGTGATATATTTTTAATTTCATCGGATAAAGTATGTTTATGAACTTCTCAATCAACTGTAATATCACAAGATATATCATCACTAGACTTAATTTTTAATATATATTTTGACAATGATGATATTATTTGCATATTTTTTTGAGTTGACCATCACCAAATTCATTTATTAGTTCTATTTTCCAAAAAATCAGTCACTAATCATATTATTTCTTGATTATAATTTTCAAAATCATATTCAATTAAACTTGAAAGGTATATTGATTGTAATATATCTTTTCAAATATATTTACTATATGATCTTGAATATTTTATTTTATCTAAATCTATTTGTTCAAGATATTTAACTGCTTGTTCTGAATCATTAATATTTGCAAATATTGCAAAAGCTAAGATTGCTAATCTAGGTTCATCATCAATATTGTCATCAATTATTTGTTTAATAAGTTCAATATTAATATCTTTATTAACTAAAGTTCTATTATAAATATAATATGCATAAGCAAGTATATTATTTGATCATATTTTATCTAGAAAAGATTCTAAACTTGACATAAAACTTTTATCTACTTGATATCATAGACTTTCCAAATGAGAAAATACCGAATAAACATAACTACTTAAATATATAGTAGAACTTTCTCATGCTCTACTCCGATATCACATTCATCAATCAGATTTTTGATTTTGATATATTTTATCAGCTGTTTCCAAAAACATTTCATTGAAATCAACAAATCATCTAGTTCATCAAACATTAACAGAATTTCATCTTACTATATTTTCTGAAATCAATCATTCTTGTCAAAGTTCCCATGCAAGCAATGAAGGATAAAGTCAACTCAACATTTGTTCTGTACATCCATAAGGATATCTTACCAAATAATCCAAAGCTTCTTCAAAAGCATTTATAGGCATATTAGACAAAGATAAATCCATAGATAAATATTCATATTCACTTGGCATCTTGAAAATATGTTTTCATTCTTTATTTGAAGTAAAGAAAAAATCATTAATTTCAAATCATGAGGCTCTAATAGGTATTTTCCATTCTACTATATCTTTAAATTGATCATCACTAGCAGTGATAATAAACTTTACCCAATCATCTTGATATATATTATTTGGTATATAAACATCAAAATTTGTATTTATTTCAGAATCAGAATTTAATTTATTTGTTCATAAATCTACTTGTGTTCAATCTTCAAATTCCAAAAATCAAGAAACTTCAATTTCATCAGATACATCAAAATCAGAATCTAAAACTACATTTACAGGTAATTTAATACTATCTCATAAAGTAAGAAATAAAGGCCAATTTGGATTTAACATTATAGCTTGTTTTGTTTGAAAATATTCTCTATTTGTTCATATTTTTTGATTTTTATCATATCAAATAACATCAATCATCCAAGTTGTTAAATTATCTGGCAAATCAAAATCTAAATTTGCTTTACCATCTACAACATCTAAAGATCAAGTCCAATAAGCAGTATCTTTAAATTCTGTTCTCAAAGAAAGTATTCTAGAAATTCAACCTCATCATCATTTTCTACCTCAAGTTGTATAAACTTTTAAACTATCAAAAAGCATTTTCATATTTGAAAAATTGGAAATGAAACTACCAACTTTATTATAAAAATATGGAATTGGTTCTTTAATAATATCATATAAATCTATCAAAGCTTTATCTACTACTGCCAAAGATACTTTTGCATTAACAGGATTTCAATAATTATCATTAACAAAAACATCTAAAGACACATTTTCTCCAGGAGTATATAAATCTTTATTAGCTTCTACATCAATATTTAATTTAACAGCTGATTCATCAATATTAGCTTGTGCATATCAAATCATAAATCTAGGTTCTTTTCTTTTATTTTCTCAATCTACATTATCCAAAACAACCGTTTCAGGTACAAGTTTTGATACAGAAACATTTACATAAGGAATATATTCTTCTTTTGTAGGAATAGTTATTTTGTTTCAATCAAGAGTTTTTTCATATGTATCAAGAATTTCATTTCATTTTTCTACTGTAATAATTACTTTTGCATCATTAATATATGGATTTACATTTATTTCTATTTCTTCATCTAGATCAAAACTTTTCCTAGGTATATTTACATCCAAAACAATATTATTATCAATATCTCACCAATATCAATAATATGAATATCATCTATATGAATGTATTCTTTTTTGTGTTTCTCAATTTATATTTCAATCCTCTCAATAAGAAATTGTTCTTAAAAAATATTGTCAAGAATCCGATAAATCCAAATTTATACTAAAATTTCAATCTTGATGAGATATTTCTTTTTTTTCAATTTCTTCAAATTCATATCAAGCTATATAATAATAACTTCAATCTACTCATTTTTCTTGTTTATGTCAATAATCTCTTTTGTACAAAATATATTCAAGAGATTCGGATTTATTATTTTTATCAATAATTTCACCTCTAACTAAATATTCATCTTCACTATAATTGTAATCTACAGATTGTCAATCTAGCCCAATTTTTATTTCTGCTGGAATTTTTTCATAAAATGTAAGCAATCTAGATTCATCAGAGTTATTATCTGTAATATATAAATCAAATTTAATATCAAAATCATATCATCTATTTTGTATTTCACTAAGATCCATAATTTCCAATGAAAAAGTTTCTTTATCAAGATTTTCATATGAAAAATTTCATCCATCAGTATGAATATTACCAAAAATATGATTATAAGTATATTCTTTATCAGACCACCAATAACACCGCCAACATTTATCTTCACTAACTATTGAATAATCAAGTTCTATATCATAATTAGATAAATTTTCTCAAAAATAATATTTAGGATCAATTTGTAAATAATATTTATCAGCTTTTGAATACATATTTGTATCTACAAAATAAGTTGGTTTTTGATATTCTTGTATCTTTATATTATGAGAATAAGAAATATCATCTGTAAAAATATATTTAATAGTATAATCTCAAAGTTTAGCAGATTTAGGAATTTGAAAACTTCAATCAAATCATCAAAATTCATCAAGACTTAAATTTTCTACTCTCTGTATTTCATTACTAGAATGTGATAAAATAGCATTAATATTTCATTCACTAACTGCTCAAGAATAAATATCGCTCACAAATCAAGCAAAATAAATTTCATCTCAAGGTTTATAAATAGCTCTATCCGTATATCAATAAGTTCTAATAATATCCATATTACCTTTTTCTTTATCCATTCATATATCACTACTATCTACAAAAGATGTAATTCTTAAATTTTTGTACAAATCGTTTTCTCTATGATAATACCATAATCATCAAGATTTTCTCAAAACAATAAAATTTTGATCATTTCATTTTGAAACTTTTATAAGCAAAACATCGGAATCTATTTCTGATAAATCTAATTTATATAAAGAATCTATTCATATTTCATATTTAATATTTTCAAATTTATCATCATAAACTTGTATATGTAATTCTTCCAAACTTTTTCCTGTATACATATCATAACTAAAAAGATACATCATATCTCCTGCTAATTTTACAAAATTTCAAATATCTGATCTAGTAAAATATCTACTTGATCTAAAATCTTCAAAAAATGAAATTCTATAATGATTTAAATCACTTACTTGTGGAATAGAAACATGTTCATCATAGACTTTCCAGTATTCAAAATCATCTTTTATATATTCTACTTTTTGTATTTCAGCATTACAATCAAGAAAATATTCTTCTATTCATGAAGATCATTTTTTTGTAAAATCAGCTTCTCATAATTCACATCATTGAATATATAAATCTAGTTTATCGTAATTTTGAAATCACAATCTAATTTTATCTCACCAATATCAAGTTCTAGAAACTAAATTATATCTTTCTGTATACAAAGATCAAAATTTAAATCAATCAGGAATTTCTTCTATATTAAAATCAAATTTATGAGTTGATTCATGTCAATAAATTGATTTTAATAAAATTTCTCATTTGTAATCTTGTCATGGAATTGGACGATAATTTATAGAAATACTATTTTCTTTTACATTATAATCATAATATCAACTACCAAAAAAACTTTCTAAAGTTTGATCAAGTCAATGTCAAGTCAAATTAAAATTTGATGAAATTTCAAATTTTAAATTTGATTCATTATTTGTAAATTCTGTTTCAAAATCTGCAACTTCAAAAGACATACTATAAGAGAAACCACTATCATCAACCATTAATAATAAATAATCACCTGCATCATCTGTTTCAAAATCAAAACTTACATTTCAAGTTCAATATTTAAAATTAGATAACTCGTATTTTTTAAATAATTTATTATCAATATCTTTAATATTATAAAAATCTGCCAAATCTTCTATATTATTTACTTCATCATTTCACATATAAAATCATAATTCATGAAAATTTAAATAATTTTCCAAATCAATATCTTTTTCTTCAATAACTCAAAATTGTTCCATATCTAAATCAATTTCTTCTGGTTTATCTATATATTTTACTAAATATGCATTTTTCAAAAACTCATCTTTTTTATTAATTTTGAAAGAATCTAATTCTATATCCACCCAAAAACTTTCTCATACAGGCAAATCACTATTTATAATTTTTGTATTACTTGATAAATTCCTAGAAAAAGTTCAAAGAGATTCCGATCAATATTTCAATCAAATTTTTTCAAAATCTTTTCGCAATCAATAAAAATCTAATTCTGATACAGTATCTATCATTTTACCACTTTGAAAAACATAATTTTTATCTTTTGCATATCAATTTCTTCACACTTCAAAAGTGTGTGGATCAGCATATCTAAGTCAATATCATTCTTGAAAAGTTGATTCATTATCTTTAACATCATCAATTTCAATTTTCTTTCAATTGTAATATACATATATATTATCTTTTGAATATCTTTGTCAGAGATTTTCTTTCTCTCAATAATTAAGTTCATCTTCTGATGATAAAAGATCTTCTACTTCATCTAAATTTTTTTCCTTTTCTTCTTTATCAAGATTACTAGTATGTTTATTAATTTCATACAAATTAAATCATAAAATAACCAAACAAAAAAATCAAAATATTCATATACTTATAAATTTTATGTTTTTAACAACATATTCTTTTATTCTATCAAAATTAAAATTCATTATTAATTAATAATATTAAAATGTAAATTGATTATTAATATAAATAAATAACAAAAAAATGCAAATATAAAGATATATTTTTATTAATTCCCGCCCGGGCGAGAAGTAAATTTGAAAAAATTAGAAAAATCATTATAAAGTTAGTATTTTTTTATTTTATATACTAACTTTTTTTATATGCAAGAACAAAATCATCTACAAAACATACTTTACAATCTTTGATATGAGATAAATAAAGATTGAAATATAGAAAATAAACTAAATTTTTCTTGATACAAGATAAATAATTATTTTACTTCACAAATTAAAGATTGGAAACAACAAGTAGAAAATAAAGAAGATATCTTAAAAGAAATAGATAATTTTTTATCATTTTATTTTGATGGATGAGATTTTGGATATTTTAAAAATAAGTATGATAATTATTCTTATAGACTTGAATATTCTTGAGAAGATACAAGTTTTATATGGTCAAGTAAAGACAGTTTCTATAT
>NZ_JAEDAM010000056.1 GCF_018420025.1 Candidatus Vampirococcus lugosii
ATTAGATTTATTAGAATCATCTAAATTAGAATTAGTTTTATTAGAATCATCTAAATTAGAATTAGTTTTATTAGAATCATCTAAATTAGAATTAGTTTTATTAGAATCATCTAAATTAGAATCAGTTTTATTAGAATCATCTAAATTATTATTAGTTTTATTAGAATTATCTAAATTAGAATTAGTTTTATTAGAATCATCTAAATTAGAATCAGTTTTATTAGAATCATCTAAATTAGAATTAGTTTTATTAGAATCATCTAAATTAGAATTAGTTTTATTAGAATCATCTAAATTAGAATTAGTTTTATTAGAATCATCTAAATCAGAATTAGTTTTATTAGAATCATCTAAATTATTATTAGATTCAGTTTTATCTTTTTTCAAAAATCAATTGATTATAGATTTAGTTTTATTTACTCATTTGTTTCATTCTTTTTTAAGATCATTTGTTATCTTTTCAAGATGTTCTTTTCTTTCTTGTGGCATATTATCATATTTTTTTTCTACATAAGATATTAATGGCTTAAATAATCATTTTACAAATAATGGCATATCTTTTACTGTTTGTTTAAGATCATTTATGATTCTTTCTTTGTGGCTTTTTTCTTCATTATTCATTTTTTATAATTAATATTATTTATATATATAAATATATAATTATATTATTTTATTTTTAAATTTCAAGTTGTTTCAATTATTTTTTATAAACAAATATTAAATTATTGTTTTTCTTTGTCTATAATTAAATATATTTATTATTTTTTAATAATTTTAAGTTATTTTTTTGTATATTATGATACTGACAATATTTTTTTATTTGATTTTAATATTTTTTTATTTATAATTTTGAAATTTAAAATTAAGTAAAATGTAATGAATTATAAAATATTATATATTTCAACTTGAATTATTTTATTATTAACTTTAGTAGTTTTTTCATTTATTTATTTTTTTCAAGATAATCAGAAAGAACAAATATTAACGGATGTAAATATACAAAAAGATATTGATTTAAATTTAGATTTACCATTTTTAAATTCAAATTATGAATTTAGTATAAAAAATTTATGAATATATTCAGAATCAAATTCTGAAAAACAAAGAATTAAATTAGATAATTTTTATTATAAAATTAATAATTTTTGAGATAAATATGAAAATGATTTAATAAGTGATGTAGATATAATAAATAATGAAAAAAATATGTTTTTAAAAATATGAAAAAATTGATTTAATAAAGATTTTTTAAATTTTTTAAATTTTTTTAATTTAGATATATTAGAAAATATAGATAATAATTCATATCTTTTGATACAAGAAATTAATAATATGGATTTTCAATATTTTGAAATAGATGATAATAAAAATAAATATTCTTACAATATAGATTGATTGTTTGATTTTGAAATATATTTTGATAATTGAAAAATTAAAGAGTTTAATTTTGATATTCCTATTATTAAATCATTTTTTAAAGAAAATAAAATATATTTTGAATGAGAATTTGATAAAAAATGATTTTTTAAAAAAATTGATTCTAAATTACATTTTAATGAAGATTTAATGATAGATATGAAATTTGAAAATAATAAATTAAATGCTATATTAAACATAGATTTAGCAGAAATAAATTTTGATCTTGATTTTATAAATTGAAAAATTAATTGAACTTGAAATATTATTCAAAATGATGAAGAAGTTTGAAAAGTAGAATTAAAATGAGAATATGAATGACTTGATTATTTTAATATATTAGGTGATTTAATAAGTTATGATGATACAGATGAACAAATTAATATAAAAATAAATTATGAAAATAATTTTTTGGATATAGAAGCTATTTCTGATAGAGATATTTTAAATCTAAAATGAGATTTAAATATTGGAAATAATTTTAATATTGATATTTCTAGTAAATTATTTAGAAATAATGAACTTTTGGAAGAATATTTTAAATTTAAAGCTAAGAAAGAAAATAGTAATTTTTTGAGTAATTTTTATATAAAAGAAGAAAAAATTTATGATCTATCTTTGGATATAAAAGATAAATGAGATTGAAATGTAGAATTTAAAGTTCCAGATGAATATATAGAAAGTGATGAAATAAAATTACCAAAAATAAAAATATCATGAAATAGTAAATTAAAATTATTTTTTAATCTCCTGTTATTAAATTTTGAATTTTTAACAAAAATCTACAATAGAGATTATTATATTCCAGATTATGATAAATCAAATCTTGAATTAGTTGATTATATTGAAGATCTTCCAAAAGAAGAAAATGCTATTTATGAATTAGTTGAATTTTGAAATTATATAGAAGAAAATTCAAAATCATATAGTGATATACAAGATATGTTTGATTATGAAAAATGAGTTGTGCCTTGAGATTTATTCCGTTCACGAAGTGATTTTTATTGAGATTATGATTTTGATATTGATTATGAAAATTGAGATAAACTTTATTTTGATGAAAATATATGAGAACTTTTATTAAATTGATTAGAAAAATATAATGAAGTATTTGAATATTATTATAATAATGAAGAATTTAAACAAAATATAATTAAATTAAATAATATAATAAATAAATATGAATATTTTCAACTTGATAAATCTTATACATATGATGATTATAATGATTTAATGCCAATACTATCATCACGGAGCTTTACTAGAAATATATTATGAGTTGCAATATATGCTTGTAGTATATGAGATTATTGAACTTGTTTAAGATATATAGATTTAAATCAAAATATATGAAATTTTCTTTATAACTGACATTCTCCTAGTCCAGTAATATTAACTTGATCAACTATAAGCGAGGATACAATAAGAGGAATGTATTTAATTGTAAAAAGTTTTGAATTACCAGATTCTGTTTTAAATAATTTTAAAAAAATTATTAAAAAATATTATACTAAAAATAATATTAGTTTAAAAAATTTTATTAGATATAAATTTATTTTATTTAAAAATAGTTTAGATAAAATATATGATGATATCTCTCTTTCATCTGAAGAAGAAAAGTTTTTATTATCAAAAGACTTTAATGAAGAAGAAACTTTAAGTGTATATTGATATTATTTATCAAAACATATTGATTGATATCATGATGAAGCAGTAGCTTTTTTAGAAGAGTATAAAAAAGATAAATTTAGAAAAAACTATATTTGAAGATATATGATTGATAATTTTTCAACAACTTTAATATTACCTAATTATCCTACAATAGATGAAGAATTAAAAGATTTTAAAAATAAACTTATAGGAATAATTGATAATAAATTAAAGAAATAATTTTATTTATATTAAATTATATAATAAAATATAACTTTTTATTCTTGACATTATTTTAATAATTATTATATATTATATATTTATATAATAATATATTTAATTTTTTATGAAAGAATTTAATAATGTTTCTGATTGAATTCCTACAATTCCTTTTGTAGCAAATTACAATGTAGATAGTGAATCATTCAATAATTTCCAAGGTAAAGCTATGCAAGAATTAATATCTGATATTTCTTGATATGTTCAGAGAAGTATTTGATTATGAGTTATTCCTCAAGATTCTATTCATTTGGTAGCACATAATGTATGACAAGAATATTTATCTTATATATCTGATTTAAAATGAAAAAAATTAGATAAAGAACAAATAATTAAAATTACTGATATTAAATCAACTTGTGATAAAATAATTTCACAAATAAATGAAGAAAAATATTTTAATTTAAACTTTATATCTACTGGTATAGCTCAAGATCTTATGTCTAATTTTTTAAATTCTTCAGAAGATTTTTATCTTGAAAATCTTTGATTTGAAGACAAAATAGATAAAGCAAATTCAAAAGTATTTCTTAGAGAAAATTTTTCAGATTATATGGTAAATTGACATATATTAGATACTAATAAACAAGATTGGATAGATGATTTGTATGATTATTTTGATTTTTATCAAAAAAAATGATTAAATTTAATTATAAGACTTGATAGATCAGTTTCTTGACTTTGATACAAAAAAATTTGTACATATAAAGATATAGAAGAACTTATATTATTATTTAATATAAATAAACATACATTGACTGATAAGTTTTTGTTGGAAATATGTTTTGATTCTGATTCAATAATTTCTAGTCCAAGTTGTTTGGCTTATATAAATAAAAATAATGATGTTGATACTTTTTCTTGTACTAATCAATTATTAAATTGAGCTACACATGAATGAAATGTTGTTATAAAAGATGATGAATATTTTGAAAATCTTCAAAATTTAATGAAAAAATTAACTAATAATATTTGATCTGAAATAAATGATAAATTATGAGTTATCTCATATTATTGAATTGATTTTATGCTTATAGATATTTCTTATTATGAAAATATATATGATATAGTATGAAAAAATGTTGAAATTGTAAATGTTTATGGTAAAGATTATGCATTAATTGTTTGTGAGGTAAATCGAAGAATGACTTGAGCATATTCATCAGCAATGATTAATAATCTTTATTTTAAAGATAAAGATAAAAGAATTGCAAATTATAATACTTTTGAGTACAATATTAATTCAAATGATAATTTTGAACATATTCAAAATAAAATAATAATGAATTTAAAAAAAGAATGAATTTTATTTGATCCAACAAAAGATTCTTTTATGTTTGGAGTTTATCCTTTTAGTATACAAAAATGAAAAATACAAGTTGTAATAATTTCAAATAATTCTGAACATGAAAATGAAATTATAAAAGAATTAGAATCTATACTTTATAATTTAAATTAATATTAAAATGACTTTTGTACTTGATGATATAATTAATACTACTCAAGATATGATAAAAATTCCTTCAATTTCTGATGATTTAATAAATTTGGAAAAAAATATAGATTATATTTATAATTTCTTTGTAGATACTAATTTGATTATTGAAAAAAAGTATTATAATAATAAACCAAATATTTTGGTAAAGAATTTTGAATGAAAAAAGGCAGATATAGTATTAAACGGTCATATTGATGTAGTTGCTGGATCTGATGATAAACAATTTGAGCCATATATAAAATGAAATAAATTATATTGAAGATGATCTATAGATATGAAATGATGAATTTCTATAATTATGTATATAATGAAATATTTGGATAGTATATCTTATAAAGACAAAAAAATATCTTTAATAATAACAAGTGATGAAGAAATAGGTTGATTTGATTGTGCTTACAATATTGCTAAAGATTGATATATATGAGATATTATTTTGATACCAGACTGATGATCAAGTACAAGAATTGTAAATACTCAAAAATGACTTAATTTGTTTGAAGTAGTTGCACAAGGAAAATCTTGTCATTCAAGTAGACCTTGGCTTGGTGATAATGCAATAAATAAAATTTTTAATTTATATAAAGATTTAAAGGAAACTTTTGAAAACAAAACAAAAAATAATCGATATTCTACAGTTAATTTAAATAAAATTCAATGATGAAAAAGTATTAATGCTATTCCAAATGAATGTATAGCTAGTTTTGATATAAGATTTACTGAAGATTTTGATGATAGTTATGTAAGAGAGACTGTAAATAAATTAATTATCAATAATTCTTGTACTGTTATCAAATCAATTTTTTGATCTTGTCTTCATACTGATGAAAATGATAAAAATTTACAAAAATTTAAATCAATAGCTTCTGATTTATCTTGATGAAAAGAAATAAATTTTGTTAAAGAACATTGATGATCCGATTGAAGATTTTTTGCACAATATTGATCAAAAATAATATTATATAGACCTGATTGAGATAATTTGCATACATTTGATGAATGGATTGATATTAATTCTTTTGAATTAATTTATAATTCGTATTTAAAATTTATACTTTCTTAATTTTTATAAAAAAATAAAAATCAATTAAGATTTTTATTTTAATTAAAATATTTTAAATAAAAAAATGCAAAATTGCATTTTATTTTTTACAAAAAAAATACAGGGGTGACAGGACTTGAACCCGCGACACACGGCTTTGGAGACCATTGCTCTACCAACTGAGCTACACCCCTATATGGTGGGTTAGGAGGGACTTGAACCCTCGACCTTGGGCTTAAGAGGCCCCTGCTCTAGCCAACTGAGCTACTAACCCAAATATAGTATATATTATATATACTGATTTATAACAAAAATTCAAGTATTTTTTAATAAATTTTCCTCTCTATGTAAAGAGAGGAAAATTTATTAACTATTATCTTTTACAAATTTTGAATTAATACTTGATTCTTGAAAATATTTTCTTTGATAAAATTCTGATTTTTTTCATATATTAAATTGACTTACTGGTCTATGATATCACATTACTCTAGTTACAATTTGACATTTTGTTCTTTTCTCTTCCATTTCTCTATTATTTTAATAATATATAAAAATATAAGGCTAAAATATAATACATCTTGATTATATAAATACTTATATATTAGAAATATAATAAAATTTTTATTTAAATCAAGAGAAAAATGTTAACATATTATTAATCTTCTGCACCTAAATTAAAGAAAAAAGTGAATTTTGTTGATTCTGTAGCTGTTTTCTTTGATTTCTATTTCGGAAAAATTTTCAATTATGTAATATATATTCAACTACTTCTAACCAGGCATACATATAATAATTATTTAGTCTTTCAACTTCACTTCTTAAATGTATTTTCTCTAAATTATATTCTTGTTTTAAATATTTATATGTTTCTTCTATTAACCATCTATAACTATATACTTTT
>NZ_JAEDAM010000057.1 GCF_018420025.1 Candidatus Vampirococcus lugosii
AATACTTTTTTACTTCTTCTTCAATATTTTCAATATCTTTTAAATTGTAAAAATCTAAAATTTTAAGTTTTTTTAAACTTATATTAAAAAGATAAACTTGTTCTCTCAATATTCTTAAAAAAGACTTTTGCTCCTCACCAATATCTGAAATATTTTCTTTTATTGCATTTATTGTTTCTTTAGTTTTTGAATTAAAGTATTCAAATAATCCATCAATTACATCTAATATTTTATTAAAATTATCAATATCAGCTTTTTTATATTCTGTAGAAAATTTTTCTATACTTTGTATCCTAGAATCTTCAATTTTTGATATACAACAAGGACACTCTTTTTCATTGATTCATAAGTATTCTTTTCATTGTATTTGCCAAGCAACATATCTACTATTTATAGAATTGTTTTTTAAATAATTACTATATCACAAAAAATCACTTCAAGGATTATTTATTTTTCTAGCAGATTCTAATCATTTAAATATAGTTGAACTTTGATTTATATCTCAACCTTGATTAATTTTTACAAAATCTAAAAAATTATCTGTATCGCTTATTAATTTATCTAAATCTGGATTTTCTTGAAAAGTTCATCTTAAATTTTTTACTAAATTGTCAACTTCTTGAATTCATTTTTTATAAGTTTCATTTTCTATAAAAATTGAAAAACTATTTTCTAAAATTTCATCTTTCTTAAAAGTATATTGTTTTATATAATCTTCATTAAAAATTTTTATTTTTTTAATATCTTCTAATCATAAAATTTCAGATTTTTTAGTATTATCACCAATATATTTATAAGGTTTTAATAATTTTTCATCTTCTTCATTTTTTTCTAAATAATATTTAAATGCCCTTGCAATAGTACTTTTTCAAGTTCAATTTATAGCATACTTGATATTTAACTTTTCTTTTTCTAATTTTATTACTCATTTTTCAATATTTCAACAATATTTTAATTCTATATTTAATTCAGCCATCCCTTACTTCTTAAAAATTAAAATATATTCATGTTTAAAAATATAATAATCGCTATTTAAAGCTCTATATCTCCAAATTCAACCACTTCAAATTTTTCATCTATTTCACTCCATATTTTTTACAATAATTGATTTTAGTTTAAATCAGACTTTTTGAGCTTCGTTCATACATTGAAACCCGAGTGGAATCCATTCGCTATTTGCATATTTATCTCAAATAACCACTCACATATATCAACCTGATTTTAACAATTCAAAACTATTTTGCAAAACATTATGAAACATATTTAAAAAATCTTGCAAATTTCAAGCATTTGATAAATCTTTTTTATCTTCACTAAACTTGATTATATCAAAATAAGGAGGATGTAAAAGCACTAAATCAACTCAAGTTTTTTTATGATGTTTTAGTATTTTTTGAATATCTTTTTTTGTTTCTTCGCTTCCACTATCTCATAATCAAAAATGCTTTTGTATTTTATCTGATGCAATAAGTTCTTTAGCTCTTGCAACAAGTTCTTCTTTTAAATCAATTCAAATAATATTTCTTTCCAACTTTTCACATTCAATTGCAGTTGTCCCACTTCACAAAAATAAATCCAAAACCCATCATCATTTTTTGGTATATCTTTTTATTAGTTGATAAGGAATTTGTGGCACAAAATTTCAATGATAAAAATTACTATGTTTTCAGCTTTTGTCTCTTTCATTTATTATCCAAAGACTATCAGTCAAAATATCTTCATATTTTTTCCAATTACCATTATTCAGATCTAAATCATTAAACTTTGGCATTTATATAAAGAATTTAATTATAAATATCAATATTTTTTTTATTAAATTTTAAAAATGTGATATTAATGAAAAAATATTTTTTCTAAAAAATAGAATATCTTTTTAGTTTATCAAAATAATCAGTTAGTAAATTAAATATACAAAAACATTAATTAATTTAATATTTCAATTTATTTTACTATATTAAATCATTATTTTAATATCAAAATTAAAGTTGATAATATTTGTTATAAAATGGTGCTATTGCTGCTTTAAATGCAATTGAGAATTCATCTTTTCTAGTAAACATATTATCAGACCAAGCTCACATACTTCAATTTTTACTTCTTATATTTAAAGATCAGGATAAATCTCACATTATATCTCAAAGTTCTTTTCATTTTATATAAAGTTCATTTTCTATTAATTTAGGGACTTCCATCATAGGAGAAAATCAGAAATGTCATTCTCAATCATTATTTAATACAAATACTATTCAAAATATATATTTTTTTCATAAAAAATCGCTTGTTCATCATTCTATTCATATATAATAATCTGCTTTTATTCATTTTTTTTGTAAGTTGTTAGCTCTGTTTTTTGCTCATTTCATTGTCTCTTCAATAGATAAAGGCATATCTGAAATATCTGAAGAGATTTTTTCTGTTATAAAAAATATTTCATTAAATATATTTGATAAATATGGAGTTTCTTTAATTCATTCTTTTATTCAATTAATTTTAGGTTCTCTTGTTGTTCATATTGCTATTATCATAATAATATATTTGTATAAAATTATAAATAATTATTAATATCTTTTTTATAAATATTTTCAAGCTTAATTTAAAATATTTAATTTAAAATTTAAAAACTATATTTTTTGCACAAAAAAATTTAATCAATTTGGTAAATAATTGTTTATAAATAATTATTTAGAAATTTTGTTCTATTAAAGATAAGTTTAAAATTAATTATATTGAAAAATAAAAAAAAATAAATATAAAAGATATATTTAATTATATTATAGAAATAATAAATGATAGATCTTAAAAAATTCCGTGAAAATTATGAATGGTATATCAAAAAAACTGAAGAGAAATGAATTAAATTAGATTTTCCAAAATTTATGGCAATGGATTTACAACTAAAACAAATAAAATTTGAATTAGACAATCTTAATCAAGAAAGAAATGAAATTTCAAAAGAAATTCCTAACTTGAAAAAAGAATGAAAAGATACTGAAAATCTTGTAAATAAAGTAAAAGATCTTAAATCTGAAATTGAAGACAAACAAAAAAAATATAATGAAATATATAATGACTTTTATGAAATTTATATTAGAATACCAAATCCTGCATTTGATGATGTTCATATTTGAAAATCTGATGAAGAAAATAAAGTTGCTTATTATGTATGAGAAAAACCAAAATTTAATTTTGAGCCATTAGCACATTATGAATTATTAGAAAAAAGAGATATGTTGGATCAATGAAGAAGTGCAAAAGTTTCTTGATCAAGATTTTATTATATTAAAGATTGATTAGTAAGACTAGAATTAGCTTTGATAAGTTATACTATTGATAAACTTAGTAAAAAATGATTTAGACCTATTATATGACCAAATTTAGTAAGATATAATTCTATGCTTTCTACAGGTTTTTTTCCAGCTGAAAAAAATGAAATATATACTGTAAATCCTGATGAAGATGATCTTTATTTAATATGAACATCTGAAGTTACTATGATAGCTCAACATATGGATGAAATTTTAGATGTTGATAAATTACCTTTGAGATATGTATCTTTTTCTCCTTGTTATAGAAGAGAAGCTTGAACTTATGGTAAAGATAGTAAATGAATGATAAGAGTACATCAATTTGAAAAAGTGGAAATGGTAAGTTTTACTAAACCTGAAGATAGTATTAAAGAACATGAATTGATTTATGAAATAGAAGAAGAAATAGTAAAAGAATTATGACTTCATTGTCAAAAAATAGATATTTGTACATGAGATCTATGATTTCATGCTGCAAAAAAATATGATTTGGAAGCTTGGTTTCCGTGATTGACTACATACAAAGAAATAACTTCTTGTAGTAATTGTACTGATTTCCAATCTAGAAGAGCAAAAATTAAAATGAAAGATGAAAAATCAAAAGATTTTGTTCATACATTAAACGGAACTGCAATAGCTCTTGCTAGAATAATGGCTTGTATTGTTGAAAATTATCAAACAAAAGATATGAAAATTGAAGTTCCTGAGGTTCTTAAAAAATATATTTGAGAAGAATATTTGTAATAAATATTTTAAATTTTATATAGATAATCTATTGAAAAAAATATTAAATTTATTAAATATTGTTAAGTTACATTTTTTATATATAAAATTAGTAAAATGTTAAAAAAACCTAATTTTTATATTTATTTTAGTTTTTTTTTGTTAATTTTTTATTTTGTTTTTTCATGAAATACAAATTCTTTTTCTTGGTTATCTTTTTGGACAGTTAATCAAAATATTAAAGTTTCCGAAAATTATATTAAAGATTTCTTGATTGATGATATGGCAATAAATTCTTTGTTGGCAAATTTAAGTGTTTGAAAATGAACTTATTCTCAAAAACACTTTTTGGCAAAATGAATTGATGCATCTCAAACAACTAAAAATTTATTGGAAACTAAAGAAAGTCAACTTTTGAAATGAACTTCTGATACTAAAGTAGTTTTGGAAGCTTATATAAATAATATAAGAAATACTGTCCTTGATAATCAACAAATTTTGAATAATTTAAGATATGAAAAATCTCAATTTGATCAAAAAAGAAATTTTTGTGATGAACAAAAAAAAATGTGAGATACTATGTTTTTTAATTGATTAGATCAAGATAATTCAGAACTTGCTATCAGATGACTTGAAACTTCTTTGGATAATTCGCCTTGTTATATTAACAATAGAGTATATTCAAATGTTTATGAAAATTTAATAAAAAAAATTGATTTTTATAATTCATTATTATCTAGGAAACAAGTGATTTTGGAAAATAATGTTGATTTGATATTAAATAATTTTGAATTGTTTGAAAATAATCAATTGGAAGAATTGGCAGGACTTAGAAATGAATTAAGATCTTTTAATATTAATTAAAATAAATACAATGAAAAAAATAATTTATTTAATAATATTTTTTGTTTTTGCATTATTTATTTATGTTCAAAAACAATTAGTATTAAATCCAAAAAGTATTGATATTTTATGATATAGTATAAATTTATCTAGTTATTACAAAGCTAATTATTTTTCATATTTTTATTATAGAGATAAAAATCCTAGATATGTTTTGGAAAATTGAATATCTTCAGATTATGTTGAATATTGTCATAATGAAGAAAAAAATTGTTTAATAATTCCACATCAAGAATCTTATTCATCTTATTTATGGATAACTAGTGTTCAATATGTTGGCTCTATGCTTCAATCAGATAGACTTAAAAATCTTTATGGTATTATAGATAATCTTACAAATATGTCTCCATATTGGACATATCCATATCAATTTGGACAACTTATGATTCCTATTGATAAAACTTTAAAAGCAAGTGATGAAAAAAAGAAAAAATCTTGGGATCAATCATTAATATTATGAAAAAAATGAATTAATTACAATTGTGATCAAAACAAAAAAAATGAAATATTAGCAATTTCTAATGAAGATTTTTTTAAAATAATGATTTCAAAAGATGAAAAATATGAAAAACTTAAAAATCCATGTAGTTCATATAATATTCCTTATCAACAATGATTTAATAGTTTCTTTCATAATTCAGATTGGGAAGATTCAGCACAAAATTTTAAATTAGCTAGTTTTCATGATTGAGTTCCTACTGCAAGTTCTTCTATGGTTTCAATTGTTGCTGGTAGAGGTTGACAACATATGCAAAGTTTACAATTATGGTTTTCTCAATTTATATCTCATATGGAAGAATTAGAAAAAGCGAAAAAAGAAGAACAAATAGAATTTTATGAAAATATGGCTGATGAAGCTATAACAAAAGCTATATTTGAACTTCAATTGCAATTACTTACTCAAATTGATGAATCATTATGAAATAAACATGATTGTTATCGTAATTATCAATGTATGTTAGATAATTGAATATTATCAGTAGCAGTAAAAGAAAATATAAATTATTGTATACAAAATACAGAATTTGAAGAATTAAAAGATATAGATTTTAATACAAATAATGCATTATGTTTTACTTTATCTAAAGCAATACAAGACTCTTACATAAATGAAAATTGAACTCTTATAAATCCACGAAACAAAAATCTTAAATTTAAATTTGATGATTATAATTATAATACTTGGTGGGTATGATAAATTTATTTAGTATATTATTTTAATAATAAATAAATGTTTATTGATTTATCAAGTAGCTTTACAATTGTCTTAATATAAGCTGTCAATCAATTTATTAATAATATTTACCTGAATATTTTTTTACAAATTTAAATACAATTAATATATATTATATAATTGAAAATTTTTCCGAAATAGAAATCAAAGAAATTATTTACAGAATTAACAAAATTCGCTTTTTTCTCTAATTTAGGTGTAGAAGATTAAATAAATTTTCTCTTGAAAATAAATAATTATTATTTATATTGAAATTACATTTATATTTTAAAAAATTTGTATGAGAAAATTGTTGTTATTACTAGTACTTTGACTTATTCCGGTTTTT
>NZ_JAEDAM010000001.1 GCF_018420025.1 Candidatus Vampirococcus lugosii
TTGTATTTATTCTCTCTACCAACTCTACTACATCTATATTTTTTTCTTTTATATAATCCACTATCGCACTCGGTATTCCCGTATCTGACCAGTAAAACTGAAAATTTCTTTTCAAAATTAAATTATTTATATTCCATGGATTAAATATTGTATCTTCCGAATTTCCAAAATTATATCAATTGTAATACAATTTTATTTTATCTTTTATTTCTTTTTCCTCTTTTCATTCTTGTTCAGCTATTTCTTTTATTTCTTCTTCAAAATTTTTTTCTATATCTTCCCAAGTATATCACATTATATCATAAACAAAAGGATCATAACTTATATCTTGCAAATTATTCAAACTTGAAAATATATTCATTTTTAATATTTTCGTCAAGCCTGTAAGAAAAAACATTTTTATATATTGATCTGCATCTTTAATTCATGAATAAAAAGCTCCAAAAAATTCTCTATAATATTCTGCTTTTTTTCTATCTTGTAAATGTGTTAATATTACTTTATCATATTCATCTATCAATACTACTACTTGTTTTCCTGTCTTTTCATATATTTCTTTTACCAAATATCATAAATCTATTTCATCTACAAAATCTTCTATTTTATATATTTTATCTTCTATATATATATTCAAATTATATTTTATAAATTTTTCTACATCTTTAAATTTATTATAACTTGCAAAACTTATATACACTACTGGATTTGTTTCTTCAAAATTTCGCTTATCATAAATATATGTATTTTTGAATAATTCTTTTTCTCACATATACAAATATTTTATCATTGATAATGTTAATGATTTCCCAAATCTTCTTGGTCTAGACAAAAAATAATAATTATTACTTATCAACAAATTATATATTATTTTAGTTTTGTCTATATAATAATAATTATCTGTTATTAATTTCTTAAAATCTTGTATTCATATTGCTATTTTTTTCATATCTTTATTTTTTTAATATTACTAAATCTTTTTCATTATATTTTTTTCTTTACCAAAATCAATATCTTTTCCTCGCCCGGGCGGGAATATATTAAAGAAATGTTTACTTGATTTAAACTATATTTTATATATAATATGTATTAAATTTTACTTTTTTATTTTATTTGCAATAAATGAATAATACATTAGATCATTATCCAGAACATTTTAATGAAATTAATTATGACAAACAATTAAATGAACAAATTGTTTCTATGCTTATATCAAATTTTGGTGATTGACAGTTTCAATATATTATTGATAAAATTTGAGCAAGTGTAATAGATTTTCATAATATTGATACATATACAAGTGATAATATAGCAGAATTTGTAAGATACATTGTTTGAGATGAAAATATAAATGAAAGTGATTGAAATTTTTTTATTAGTAAAGAATGATTTGATATAATATCTGAATTATTGGAAGATGCATCAAAATATTATAAAAATTTATTTCATAGAGATATACCAAAATCTTTTTGTCCAAATAAATCTTGATATAAATTTAATTGATTTGATGATTTTTTTTCTTTTGTAAAATGAAAAACTTCTTCAAATAATTTAAGAAATAATAAATTCAGACAAATTACTTGTAGTTTATTAAAAATTTCTGTTGTATTGAGTAATATTAGAAAAAGTGGTTTTTTGGAAATGGCAGAAAATGATTATAAACAAATATGTGATGAATATTTTGATGGGAATTGCGATGAATTTACAAAAATTAAAAAATCTGAAAATGATTATAGAACATTACCAAATAATACTTATGGATTATATCCAGTAGACTTTAATCTTATTTGAAGACCAAAATCTGAATCAAGTATATTATTAAAAATGTTATCACAATTTGAATATTGAGCAATAGAATCTATAAAAGATTTAGTTTGATTTAAAGCTGAAGTTTCTAATGAAAAAGAAGCAATTCATCTTATGGAACATATTTATTATCATTTTTTTTCTCAAGACAAACATATTTGAATAATTGCTAAAAATAAATGACTTTTTGATCATAAATATTTTTTGGAAAACAAATATTTGTTTTGACAAAAATTTATATCTACTATACAAAGAGATATAGTATGAAAAAAATCTGAAAAAAAACCAAAAACTTGAGATAATTACAAAGATGTAAAATTTACTTGACCAGTTAAAGTATGAGATAAAACAATAAATTCTGTAGAATTTCAAATAGTTTTGGTAAATAATAACAATGAATCTTGATATAATGCACATAGTATAATGCATTGAGCAAGAGTTTTGGAATCAATGATTAGATTACAATGATATATTACTATAGCATATATGAAAAGAATAATAAAAGAAATTTTGGAAAAAAATGAAGAAATATTACCATGATTAGAAATTGATGTTCGTATAGACAAGATATTTAATGAATTTATGAGAAATCGTTGATTTGCATATCTTTATCTTCCTAATTGAAAAAGAAAAAAACAAGAAAAATTTATAGTTTCCAAAAATGATTTTGTTAGATTATCCAAAAATTGATTTATACCTCCAGATAGTTTAATAGAAATAAATGATGATAGTTGATACAAAATATATAGTTATGATGATTTAGTTGAAAATAATAATTAAAATGAAAAACAATTTATCCAAGAAGATTTTAGATTTATCAGATGTAAAAAAAATAAATCCAGATAATGATAAATTAAAAATACTTTCATATTCTATTGCTGAAAAAGCACAAGCAATAATTTTTGATGGTGACTCAAAAAAATTACATATACTTACAACTAATAATTATCCATCTATTTTGACACAAATTTTAGATAAAATTGCTGTTAAATGATATAAATTTGAATTTTTTTATGTAGATGAAGTGTCTTTTGCTTTTGCTATGAATTGGTATGATAATTTGTATAAAGAAGAAAAAAAAGCAGAAGATTTATTAAAACAAAGAAAAACAGTTAGATGAAAATATGCGATAGATGTATTAAAAAAATTATATGAAGAAAAATCTAAATATTCTGAACAAGAATTTATTACTGAATTAATAAGACTTTCTTTTCAATCTAATGCATCAGATCTACATTTTCAACCAGAAGAAAGTGGTATAGTACTTCGTTTAAGAAGGGATTGAATTTTGAAAACTATATTAGTTTTTGAATATCAAGAATTCAAAAAATATTTGGTAAAACTTAAATTTATGGCTTGAGTTAGATTAAATATTTCCAAAACTCCTCAAGATTGAAGGTTTGATTTTGTAAGTTATAATAAAGATGAAACTACAAAAAAAATAGATGTCAGAGTAAGTTTTATGCCTTGACTTAGATGAGAAAGTATTGTTATGAGATTTTTGGATTCTACAAATTCTGTATTATGATTTTGAGATATTTGATTTATGTGAGAGACATTAAATGTTCTTAGTAGAAATTTAAAAAAAAAGCACTGAATGATATTAGTAACTTGACCTACTTGAAGTGGTAAAACTACAACATTATATTCAATGTTAAACTATTTAAATACTCCCAGTAAAAAAATAATAACTTTGGAAGATCCAGTAGAATATGAATTACCATGAATTCAACAAAGTCAAATATCTGCAAAAAATTGATATAATTATGAAGATTGACTTAAAGCTGTATTGAGACAAGATCCAGAAATAATAATGGTTTGAGAAATAAGAAATTTGGAAACGGCAGAAATAGCAATAAATGCAGCACTTACATGACATTTAGTAATATCTACTTTACATACAAATAGTGCAATAGAAACAATATCTAGATTATTAAGTATGTGAGTAAAACCTTATATGTTAGCTCCAGCATTAAATTTGGTAATATGACAAAGATTATTGAGAAAATTACATACTTGTAAAAATAATAGAAAAGCAAAATTAGCAGAAGAAGAAGATATAAAACAAAATTTAAAATCTATGAAAGATATTAATAAAAATATAAAAGAAACTTTTGATTGATATGTACCACTACCAAGTGGTTGTGAAAAATGTGGTTCTGATTGATTTATGTGAAGAATAGCAATAGTAGAAACTTTTGAATTAAAT
This sequence comes from Candidatus Vampirococcus lugosii, assembly GCF_018420025.1. Taxonomy (GTDB): domain Bacteria; phylum Patescibacteriota; class Gracilibacteria; order Absconditabacterales; family Absconditicoccaceae; genus Vampirococcus; species Vampirococcus lugosii. The sequence goes on from NZ_JAEDAM010000001.1 coordinate 4,013, forward strand.
GATAACATAAAAAATACTATATTAAATGATAAACCAGATATATATATGTATTCTGAAGCAAGACAATCATGATTTTTGACTATGAAAGAAGATGCATATATAAAAATGTTAAATTGACTTACTACTTTGGATGAAATAAGAAGAGTAGTATAATTTTTTGAATTACTAAATAAACTATACAAAAAATATATTGAAAAATTAAAAAAATATTATATACTAATAAATAATCAAAAAAAATAAAAAAGTATTTTTTAAAAAATAAAATAATAATTAATGAAAAATATATTAAATTTTATAATTATATTTATGTTTATCACAGTAATTTGAATAATTAGTTTTATTGTTCTTTGATATTTTAAAGAACAAGAATCTATAGATGTAAACAAACAAAATTTAAATAATATTAATTTTATTAATTTTTATTTACAAAAAAATTATAATTGAAATTATCCAAAACCATATTGAGATGTTGTATTATTAGATTCAAATTTTAATAAAATACATTTGGAAGATTCAACAGTATCTTATGAAAATATTCCTGATTTATATGCTATTCAATGAACTACATGTAGTTTGGGTATAAATGATGAAGAATTTAATAAATATAACTATGATATTAGATATTCTGTTTGAGAAAACAAAAGATGTTATTCTTATTCAGTATTAAATGATAATAGCGAATATCAAATATGATATATACAAAATATAAATAATCAAAATATATGATATCTTACATGAAGTATAGATATTTCCAAATCTATAACAAAAAGTTATAATTCAAGTAAATTAGTAAAAAACTCTTCCACACAAACTTTACCATATATGCCATCATTTAATAATAAAATAATATTGGAAAAAATATCATGAAATGCCGATATTGAAGTAATTGAAACAAGTAAAGATTTAGGTAAAATTGATTTATGAAATTTGAATAATGATATTAATTTAAATGATGATGTTAATATACTTCCTCATTTAGATAATGTTGAACAAATAGATTTAAGTTTTGAATGAAAAGAATTTGTATACAAAATAATATATCCAAATTGAAATTTACAAATAATTAGTCCAAATAAGAATTCTATTGCATCATTATCTATTAAAGATTTTTACTATGATTGAGAAAAATCAAAATTTAAAATATTAGATAATGTTTGAAGAATAGCATATGATTTTGTAAAATTATGATGAGATTCTGATTATGAAATTAGTGATTCCAATAGTTGAGTTTTGGTTATAAGATGAACAAAATTTTCTCTTGATTCTGATTCTAAATCAAGTCTAACTCATTTATCCAAATGAAGTATTGAATATAATTTAAATTGAAAAAAATATTTAGTAAACTCTCTAGCAAATTTATTCTTTTTTGATCAAAATATGAATTTATTAAATATAAATGATTTATGAAAAGATTTATCTAATCTTTTATGATATTCAATTGCTGTTTCTTTATTGGATTATGAAATTGACCTAGAATATGTATCTAATCATTCTGCTTCACCTGAACTACCTACTATCATCACTGATAATTTAGAATTATCAAAAAATTTTGAATTGAATAATGATTATAATAAATATTGATTTTTTGTTTTTGATTGAAATTTAACTCAGTCTATTCAAAAAAATCTTGTAATATCTTGAAAATATTTAAATGATGAATTTGACAATATATGTAAATCTAATTGATTTAATTGACTTGCTAGTATAGATGATGCAAAAAATATATTAGATACTAAAGTTTTTTCTGATGATAAAATAACTTTTGAAATAAAAGAAATATTGAGTGATAAAATAAATAAAAATTATGATATAATATTTAATAAAGTTTGAAATAGTCCATCAAATACAAAAATAACTTATTTTAATAGTAGAACTTGATTTATTGATAATACTAATTATATAGATTCATCTTGAACTTGAAGAGATTGATCCGTTGTTTTTTGTAAGTAAATATAAAAATATTTTTTATAACTTATATAATTTTTTACAATATTATTAATATAGTAAAATAAATAACATATAAAAATTTTTAAATTTGATAAATAGCACTTTGGAAAAATATAAACAATCTTAAAAAATAAATTCTTCTTATTTTTTATTAAATAAATATTGACTTTAAGAATAATATTTATATATATAAACAATATTTTATATATAATAAAAAAGAATATGTTACAAATTACACACCAAATTGAAGATGAAAAAATAGAAGAAATTATACAAATAGAAGAATTATCAAAAGAAATTTATATGTTATTGAAATGAGATATTGAAAATATTGAATTAAATCCAAATGCTGAATCTGAATTCAAAAAAGAATTAAAAGAAAAATTTGAAGAAAAAATTATATGACAAGAAAAAGCAAAAAAAGCTTTGATAGAAGCTGTATTTAATAATATTGCACCTATTAGAAGTAAAAAATGACCATTATGAGTTTTCTTTTTTGCTTGACCTTCTTGAGTTGGTAAAACACAAATTACAAAAGTATTAGCTGATATTTTGTTATGATCAGAAGATTATATAACTAAAATAGATTGTGCAGAATTTTCCGAAGATCATACTGCTAGGAATTTATTTTGAGCACCAAAAAGTTATGTTTGATATTGAGAACCTACCCCACTAAATGATATAAATTTATTTAAATCATATCAAGAATCAAAAAAAAGAAATTTAATTCATAGACAAATCTCAAGATTAAATAGTTTTTCAATATTATTGTTTGATGAAATAGAAAAAGCACATCCAAATATTCATCAATCATTATTATGAGCAATGGCAGATGGTAAAATAAGATTTCCTAGTTGAAAAGAAAGTGATAACAAACTTAAATACAGTCAAGAAACTGATCTATCAAATACAATAATAATATTTACATCAAATGTTTGAAATAGAGAAGCAATCAAAAAATCTATCGGTTTTGTGCAAGAAAAAAATGATGAATGACAAAAAGCAGATTATAAAAACAGTTTTAATAAAGTTTTTTCACCAGAATTTATCGGTAGAGTTGATGAATTTATTACTTTTGAAAATTTGAATAAAGAAGATTTATTTGAAATTTTGAAAAAAGAAGTACTAGATATATCACGACATTTTTGAGTTCTTGAATGAAATTTTAAATTAAATATTAGTGATGAAGTTTTAAAAAAAATTGTTGATAGATCTTTTTCAAAAAAATATTGAGCTAGACCTGTTATTAATGATTTTACTAAAACTGTTGAAGCAGATATAAATAATATTATAAATTCTTGACAATTAGAAAGTTTGTTTGATATTAAATCATTTTCTTTTGTAATAAATGTTGATTTAGATCATAATTGAAATTTTAAATATACTTTATCAAAATATAATGAAATATCAGAAGAAAATGATATAAAAAATTCTTTGGATAAACTTAAAAAATATATAGAATACTCTTTCAAAGAAGATATTGATATTGATGATAAAATTAATAAAATTGAAGAAAAATTATTATCAAAATTTGATAAAAAAGAAATATCTATAATTAGAAATAAAATTTATTCAAATATGATTCTTGATTTTGATATGATACATGAATTTGATGATTATGAATGAATAAGTATATCAAATAAAGAAGAAAAAAATTTATTATGAAAATTTTGACGAAGAAATACAAAAACAATTGTAGATAGAAAATTAGAAATTTATAAATGAAAATTTAATTATAATAACGATAAATTTATAGAATATATTTGAGAAATTTTTGTTATGGTAGAAGAGTTAAATGGCGAAGTACTTAACCAAAAACAAATAAAAGAAATAATGAAAATGATTGATGCATACAAAAAATCAAGAAAAAAATAAATATAAATTTAATAATAAATTACTAAAAATTATTTTTTAAGATGAAAAAAATAAATCCTCAAATAGATATATCTTGGAAAAAATTATTAATGAATGAATTTGAAAAAGAATATTTTTTGAATTTAAAAGATTTTTTGTTGCAAGAAAAAAGCAAATATGAAATATATCCTCATTCTTCAAAAATTTTTTCTGCTTTTAATAATTGTAGTTTTGATAAAGTAAAAATTGTTATAATATGACAAGATCCATATCATTGAGTTTGACAAGCAAATTGAATGTGTTTTTCTGTAAATAAATGAATATCATTACCACCTTCATTAAAAAATATTTTTAAAGAAATAAATAATGATCTACAAGTCCAAATGTGAGACAATGGAGATCTAACAAATTGGGCAAAACAATGAGTTTTATTATTAAATTCAATTCTTACCGTAAGAAAATGACAAGCATCTTCTCACAAAAATAAATGATGGGAAAAATTTATTGATGAAGTAATAAATATTATATCAGATAAAAAAAATTGAATAATATTTTTGTTATGGGGAAATTTTGCACAAGAAAAAGAAAAATTGATTGATAAAGAAAAACATTATATACTTAAATCAGCTCATCCTAGTCCTTTTTCTGCACACAAATGATTTTTTGGAAATAAACATTTTTCAAAAGCAAATGAAATATTACAAAAACAATGAAAAGAAATAATAAACTGGAAAATTTAATTATTAATTAATTCTAAATTATAATGGATAAAAAAATATTTGAATGACTAAATTTATGAATAAATGAAATAAATTGAGTATGAGTTGTTGTAAAAAATTCTTCAAATGAAATATTAACAGTGTTTGAAAACAATCCAAATGAATCCACTTGGAAAAAACAATGACAAGAATCAATAGTATTTGGAAAAATAAATAAATGAGAACAATCAATAGATACTGCTCAAAGAGAAATTTATGAAGAAACTTGATTGGAAATTCCAAAACAAAATTTTGATTTTACAGGAAAAGTAAATATATATTATTCAAAATCACATTGAGTAGAAAAAATAAATCTAGATATTTTTGAAACAAATTTTGAATGAAATTTATCAAATATTACTAATAATGAAATTATATCATCAAGATTTGTAAATATTCAATCTCTAATAGAAAAATGGAAAAATGATAAAAGTTCTATAAGACCTATAACTTTTGAAGCAATATTTACAAATATTGTAAGTTGAACACAAAATTTTGCCGCTAAAACAATACAAAATTGAGAATATAATAAAGAATATATAAAAGAATTAAATAAAATAATAAAAAATATTGAAAAAATTTTAAAAACTAAAAAATAATTATGATAGTTTTGAAATTATGATGATCAGTTTTTGCTGACAAAAATAAAAAAGAATTTATAGATTTTAATCATTTAAAAAAATTTAAAAATATTATTGAAAATATAAATAAAAAAATAATTCTTGTCCATGGTACTGGTAATTGGGGACATTGATTTGTAAAAAATAATTGATTAAATATAAATAATTATAAAAAACTTGAAAATAAGTTAAAGATTTTTTTTAAAAAAATAGATAATATATTTAATAATTTTGAAAGATTATATTTTGATAGTATAGAAAAAATAAATCTAATACAAAATAATATTATTATATGATGATATATTAATAAAACGGAAATAATTAGTTCCGATAGAATAATTAGCGATATTATAAAAAATGAAAAAATTGAAAAATCTTTTATATTATCTGATATAGATTGAGTATTGGATACTAATGGTAAAATTATAGAATTTATAAACAAAAAAAATATAAAAAATATATCTTTTTGGGATAATGAAAATGATGCAACATGAAGTATGAAACAAAAAGTTTTGAACTTATTAAATACTTGATACAAAAGCTATATTCTAAATTGAAAAAATTTAGAAAATTTTGAAAACATATTAAATGGGAAAAAATGAATAAAAACCCAAATAAATTAATTTTGTGATTTATATGCCATAAAAAAATATATAATAAATAAATTAATTATTAGCAATAATAATCATATAAATAAAAATAATAAACCTAAATATTTATCACCAAAATTATTCATAATAACATTATCTGGTTGATTCGGATTACAATATAATTCAACAGTTTCATTTATATTAATTTTTTTTCAAGTTGTTCAAATTTTTGTAGTATAATTTAATTTTTTTCAAGAACATTCATATTGTATTGAAGGATAAAAACATTCTTTTCAATCAATATAACCAATTTCAAATCAAATAATCTTTCATTCAATAAGAACTTTATCTTTACTGAAAAACATTTTTATTGCAGGATAACCAAAAATAACTCCAAACATAATAAAAACTATACTCATAAAAAACAAAGTAAATATTAACATTTTATTATTACTCATTTCTTACAGATTTTCTATTAAAAAACTAAAATAAAACAAATATAACAAAGATACTAAATATAGCAATTAATATACCAAATAACACTTCCAAAGCTGAATGTCATATCAAATGATTTCGTTCTATTTTTTTATTTTCAACAATATCTTGAATAATAATATTAATTATATTTTGCTGTTGTGTAGCAAATACTTTATCTCATATTACATCCCTTACAACAATACTTGCAAATACAAATGTTATAATAGAAACTGTATTTACTCATTCTACGATAAAAACTCATATACTAAGTGAAACTACAGTTGATGTATGAGAACTTGGCATTCAAGCACCTCTAAATAAAGAACTTCGTTCAAATCTTTTAGTTTGCAAAACATCAAGCAAGGTTTTTATCAATTGTGCTAATACTGTAGAAAATACTGTTGCAATAAATATTTTATTATAAAATAATTCTAACATTTTTGATACTAAAACATATAAAAATTAAATAAAAAATATAATTTTATCAAAATACATTACCCTACTGTAATTTAATTATTATACAATTCTAATATATTTTCAAATAAACAAGCAATAGTTGTAGGTCATACTCATCAAGGAACTGGACTAATAGCTTTTACTTTATCTTTTACATCTTCAAAATTTATATCTCACATAATTTTATTTCATTTTTTGGAAAATCATACATCTATTAATATTTGTGATTTATCATTTTTTACAAAATTTGAATTTATCAATCAAGCAACTCAAGTTGCACATATTATATAATCAGATTGTTTACAAAAATATGCTAAATCTCTGGGGTCTATTTTTTTATTAAAAGAAAAAACTTCTGCTTCTTTTTTCATAAATTCTAATGCAAGAGGTTTACCAATCAAATTACTTTGTCATATTATAGAAATTTTTTTTCATTCAAAATCATCAAGTTTATAATATTTTAATATATTAATTATAGATTTTGGTGTAGCAGGTAAGAAATTAGTTTTTCAAACTAAATTAAGTCAAAAATTAATTCATCATAATCAGTCAATATCTTTTTTGCTAGATATTGATGAAAGTATATCAGCTTTGTAATGCTCTATAATATTATTTAATGGTAATTGAACTATTATTCAAACACAATTATTATCATTATTTAATTGATATATCAATGACAGTATTTCATCTATATTTTCACAATTTATATTTTCTTTTGAAAATATTTTCACACATATTCAAACATCATCTCAAAAATTTTTTTTATGATTTACATATGTTTGACTAGCTAAATCATCAGATAATAATAATATTCAAATATATATATTTTTTCATAAATTTGATTTAATAATTTTTTCTTTTATCAAATCAGATACTGGTTTTCAATACAAAATCATAATTTAATAATATATTACATATAAAATATTTAATCTCATTCTATTTCTTTTATTTGATCTCTAATAATAGCAGCAGATTCAAAATCCCGATTTGCAATAGCTTGATCAAGTTGAGATTTTAAATCTTTTAATATTATATCTTTTTCTTTTTTGGTCATTCTTTTTAATTTTTTCATCTTGGATTTGGCTCATATAGGAATATTTTGCAATTCATCATCACTTTTTACTACATTCAAATCTTTAATATTTGAAATAGCTTTCTGTGGAGTTATTCAATGTTTGAGATTATATTCTTGTTGTATTTGTCTTCTACGATAAGTTTCATAAAGTGATTTAGTTATAGAAGCTGTAAATTGTTCTGCATATAAACATACTTCAGAATTAGGATTTCTAGCTGCTCTTCAAATAATTTGTATCAAAGAAGTAGTAGATCTCAAAAATCATTCTTTATCAGCATCCAAAATTCATATAAAACTAACTTCAGGTAAATCTATTCATTCTCTCAAAAGATTAATTCAAATTAAGATATCTATTTGTCATGTTTTAAGTTTTTTTATAATATCCCAACGATCAATAGTATCTATTTCGCTATGAAGATAATAAGTTTTATATCATTTGGAAACAAAAAAATTTGTAATTTCTTCAGCTGATCTTTTGGTCAGAGTTAATATTAATACTCTACCATCTTTTGATATATGATAATCTATTTTGGAAAAAAGATGATCAATAAATTCAGGTTGCTTTTGTGCATTTTGAATATTTGAAACTTGTAAGAAATCTTTAAGATTTTCCATAAACAAAATTTTTAAATTAATTTTAAATTAAAATCATTCCAAGAATTTAAACGATGTATTTTTTTAATATTAATTTTTTCATTAATATTCCAATTTTTTGTTAATAAAAAAATTTTGATATTTGCATTTTCAACAATTTCTTTAGCATATTCAAAATTATCTTCAAACATAAAATCAGTTCATATTCTTTTACAAACTTCAGATTTAGGTTTTGAATTTTTAGTAAAATGATTTGTAAAATGTACATCATCTATTAATCAAGGAAAATTTTTTTCTATCCATTTGTAAGTAGAATTTTTTAAACTTTCTTGTCTAGCTGTAATAACATGTAATTTATAATTATTATTTTTTAAATAAACAAGTTTTTCATAAGATCAATCTACAGGTTTAATATTATAAGAATTTTCATGTTGCAAAAAATTATGAAAAAAATCAACAATTTCTTGATTTAAATCTTTAAATTTTTCCATATCAGATATTTTATAAGATGTAATTTCTTCTTTGTAAAGAGTTCTTCAAGCAATTTTGAATCAATTATGTTCCAATGCAGATTGTACAGTTTCAGCCAAAACTTCATCCATATCTATTCAAACTATTTTTTTCATAAAAAAACATTATTTTAATATTAAATTAATTCATTTTCTTGATCAATATCAATATCATTTTTTAATGGTTTCATCAATGGAAACAAAACTATATCTCTTAAATTTTCTTGTTCACTAAGAATAGTTAATATTCTCTCTATTCACATACCAAATCAAGATTGAGGTGGCATAGCATATTCCATAGCCAAAACAAAATCATCATCTCAACTTGTTGCTTCTTCATCACCTTGTTTTATAGCTTCTTTTTGAGAATCAAAATTAGCTTTTTGTATTTCAGGATCTACCAATTCACTATATGCCTTTACAATTTCCCAGCCATTAACTACAAGTTGAAATTGTTCTACAATATTGGAATTTTTATCACTTTGTCTAGCAAGTGGTTGCATAGTTTTGGGATAATTATAAACAAAAGCAGGTCATACTATATTTGGTCTCAAAACTTTTTTGTAAAGATAATCTATCAAAGTAGGAACTGCCATTTTATCCATTCCAACAAATTCTACTCATACTCATTTTATATCAGAAATAAGTTTTTTTTCATCTCAAAGATTATATTTAGTTACATCTATTCAACAAGAATTTTTTACTCAATCAATATAATCAATTTTTTCCCATTTATTAGAAAAATCAATTTCTTTAATTTCTCAATTTTTATTTTTTACTTTTATTTGTTTTTTTAATTCTGGTATATTATCAAATAAATAATTAAACATTTTCTCTGTAAAATCCATATTATTTTCAAAATTCCAATAAACTGCATAATGTTCTACCATAGTAAATTCTTGAAGATGAGATGGATCAGATCATTCATTTCTAAAATCTCTTGCTATTTCAAAAACTTTTTCAAATCTTCATACTGTACTTTTTTTTAAATTTGTTTCAGGAGATATTCTAAGAAAAAAATCATGATCAAAATCATTATGATAAGTTACAAAAGGTTTAGCCGCTGCTCAACTTGCTGCACTACCAAGCACAGGAGTTTCTATTTCAATAAAATTATTTTCATGATAAAAATCTCTCAAAACTTTCAAAAATTTACTTCTAAGTAAAAATCTATTATAAGTTTCTTCATTACTTATTAAATCCAAATATCTTTGTCTATAAGAAAGTTCTTTATCTTTTATTCAATGCCATTTTTCAGGAAGAGGTCTTATAGCTTTTGATAAAATTTGAAAATTATCAACAAATATTGTCAACTCTCAATGTTTTGTAAAAAATAAATCTCATTCAATTCATAAATAATCTCATACATCAATAAATTTTTCTATTATTTTGTATGCAATTTTTTTCTCTCACTGTATATCTATAGAATCTAAAAAATTTTGTCAATCATTCAATTTTATTTTATCTTTAACAAAACATATTTGAATAAATCAAGTATTATCTTGTATTTTAGCAAAAGCAAGTTTTCAATGACTATGAAAAGAAATAATTCTACCTGCTGTTTTAAAATCTCAACTTGCTCAATCTTTCATTAAATATGATGCATCTTTTATTTTATCTTTATTTTTAAGTATTTCAGATATATCATATTTTTTATCAAATTTGTTAGCATAAACAATTAGTCAAGCATCTTTTAGTTTTTTTATTTTTTGTATTCTATCCAAAGATTCATTAGTATAATTCATCAAAAAAATATTAATTAATTAAAATTTAAACAGTTTACTTTATAAAGATTATTTTAATAATATCAATATTTAATAAACTAATCTTATGTGTAAACAATGCTACTATTTCTTACAAAGATTTCACAAAATAAAAGTTGTTTAATTAAAATTAATTATTTATATATTCAATTTTCAATATCTTCTATAAATTTATGATAAAGTTTAGGAGTTATTATTTCTTTTTCATAAAGACTATTTATTACATTTTCTTCTATTCTTAATAAAGTTTTTTCAGACAATTTAGTTTCCAAACTCATAATAGTAGTCTTATATTCATTTATAAGTTTTTTATTCTTTTTATCGGATATTTGTAATAAATCTTTATAAAGCTCTATTATATTATCAAAATATTTTTTATTAAATTTAAAATCAGTATTTTTTAATTCATTTAGTTGATTTATAGTATCTTTAATTACAATAACTCTAGCTCTATTTCTAATATAACTATTAATAGGAGAATTTTTATCAAAAGATTTTTCAACTAAATTTTCAAATATATCTTTTTTATCAGTATAATAATCTTTATTTCAACTAAATTGTTTTAATCAGTTTTCTAATCTAGTTTTTTGTCTTTGAATTTTTCATAATAATATTCTATAATTATTTTCATCAATCTCATTAGATAAAAATAGTTTTTTTAATGACTGTTTTTCTATTCATAAAGCATGTAATGAAAGAGCTTTTGTTATTAATTTATATCAATCTTTTTCCGTTTTTAATAAATTTTGCATTCATTCAATAGCAGAATTAAATTTTTTTTGATATTTTATATTTAATTCTTTGTACTCATCTTCTAACAAATATCAAGCTTGATAATTTTGTTCTAATTTATTAAAAACCTTCAATAAAGCAAGTATTATTCATTCGTAATATTCAAATTTTTCTAATGAATGTATTTCATTAATTTTTAATTTTTTCATTAATGGTACTATTGTAAGAGATTTTATTATTAAAGAAAATATTACAGATGAAACAACTAATACTGTCAAAAAATCTTTGATACTGTATTCATATCACCATCATGATAATGTAAGCCCCTCTGGTATTATTAAAACCATCATTAATCATAATGCTCATCTTAAACTTCACCAAGCAAGTAAATGTTGCCAACTTATAGGTATTATACTAGATTTATCTATTTTTCATAAAAAGAAAAGTGGAATATAAACACTTAATCATCTAGATATTATTACTATAATTATAGTAATAGCAATAATAGGAATAAATTCTAAAAAATTTATATCAATATTAACTAAAATTAATCACATAAGTATAAAAACTAAACTATTTACTAACCAAGCAGAATATTCCCATAATTTATCCATATGTTCTTCTATTTTTGGACTAATTTTGTGTCTACCATAATTTCAAGCTATAACTCATGCTATAGCTGTACAAACTATTCAAGAAATATCTATAATTGTAAAATGTGTTATAAATTCTGCCGTTAAAAATGCAATATGTGCAAGTGCTATAGTTAAAGTCATTTCAACTTCTTCTACATTTTTTATTTTTCAAATTATATAAGAAAATAAATATCAAATTAATCCTCATAATATAATTCATCAAAACATCATAGATAAAAAAGATATTGATCAGTTTATAAGATGAGTATTAAGTTCAAATGAATTTCATATTGATATTTCCCGCAATATACTTACAACAATCAGAAATAATGCTAATGATGTTGCATCATTAAACAAACTTTCTCATTCAAATATTAATGACAATTTCCTAGGAGCTCATGATGATTTAAAAAGTGCTAATACTGCTACCGGATCTATTGATGAGATTATTGCACCAAAAAGTATAGTTACTCACAAATGAACTTGCATTCATATAAAATTTAATATATAATACAAACTATAAGCAATAGTAAATGTTGATATTAATAATCAAACAAATGCTAAAGTAAATATTGTAGTTCAATTTTTAAATAAATCTTTATAATTTATATTATAAGCTGATTCAAAAACTAAAATTGGTAAAAATACAAAAAACAATATCTCCGGTGTTAATTGAAAACTTGTTATTCGTGAAAATACAGGAAAATAACTTAATGGAACTAATATAAGTCATATAATAAAAAGTAATACAGTATATGGAAAATTAATTTTTTTTGAAAATAGAAATGCAAATGAAGCAATTATCAATAAAGAAAAAAAAGACAAACTCATGATAATAAAATTTGCCATACTGTCTTCCATTTTAAATTTTATAATTTTATTAAATTAAAATAAATCAAGTACATTATATAATCAATTAAATATAAAAATCAATTAAATATTTTATTATACTCTATTCTCTTATCTATTTATAATCTATTTAAATAAAATATACAACAATGAAAAAAACAAATATAGAAAATAAAAATAAAATTGATTGAAAAAAAATAATATTTATTTATAAGTAATTTTTAAATTTAAATTAATAATTAATTTCAAAATATGTATTATTTATTGGATGGATCTTGATATTTATTTAGATCATATTATGCATTACCCGATATGAAAAATTCTAAATGAGAAGATATATGAGCAATATATTGATTTTTTAGAATGATTTTAAAACTTTTACAAGATAATCCTGAAAAATTTGTAATAGCATGGGATATGGGTTCAAAAACTAAAAGACATGAAAAATTTCCTAAATATAAAGCTAATAGACCAAAAATTCCAAATGAATTTAAAAATCAAATATGAGTAATTAAATCTATAATAAAAGAATTAAATATTCCTTTTTTTTGATTAGAGTGATATGAAGCTGATGATGTTATAAACACTATTGCTCAAAAATATAATTGAAATATAAAAATTATAAGTTCTGATAAAGATTTAAAACAATTATTAAATGATAAAATTATATTTTTTGATCCTGTTAAACAAATTATAGAAAATAATATTGATTTTGAAAAAAATATGTGATTTCCTCCTATTAATATAATAGATTATTTAGCATTATTATGAGATACATCTGACAATATTCCTTGAGTAAAATGAATATGAAAAAAAACTGCATCTGAATTAATACAAAAATATTATTGTATAGAAAATATATATATTAATATAAATGAAATTAAAGAATCAATATCAAAAAAATTAATTGAATGAAAAGACTCTGCTTTTGAAAGCAAAAGTTTAATAGAACTTATGATAATCCCAAATATACCAGATGTTAATGAATTATGAAAAATAAATATTGATTTTGATAAACTTAAAAATATTTTGATACAAGAATATAATTTTAAATCTATGGAAAAAATTATTGATAATTTGAAATTATCTTATAAATTCTGAACACAAACAAGTTTATTTTAAAATATTTAATACAAAAAATATCAAGAGAATAAATCTCTTGATATTAAAATAATTAAAATATTTTTATTTTTCCAAATTTCGTTTATTTCTATCTGGATTATAATCTTGTTTTACTTGTTCTCAATTGTTTATTAATTTTATTAACTTATCTATAGTCTTAATTTCTTTTTCAAAAACTTTCTTATCATCTCATTGAAATATTTCTTCTTTTAACTTTAATTTTTCTTTTATATTTTCCAATATAGAAATATCTCTTTCTTGAATAGATTCTTTTAATGCATCAGTATATTTTACTAGATTTACTCATTTTATCATACTTGTATTAGCTGGTTTATTATCAATTTTTATTTCTTGAGATGTTTCCACTTCTTTACCAGTATATTCTTTATAACTTACTTGTATATTAATATTTTCTTGTATTTGTTCTTTTAATTTCAAAAGAATTATAGATCATCTATGTCATTCAGTTTTGGGAGGAGTAGGAAATAATGTATTAATAGACATTAATTCATTTTTATGATTATCTAATCAATAAACTTTTTCAATATTATCTTCATTATCTATATTCATTTTCAAATTAAATATCATAGGAAAAAAGTTATAATCAAATTCATCTACAATTCTCTGAGAAAATTCCCAAGCATCAGATATATAAAAATAATTATTTCATTCAAATTTTCATATTTTTTGTACAAATTGTTGTTGAAAATCTACTGCTACTCAAAAGAAAGAAAAATAAATATTATCTTCAGATGCATCTTTTACCATATTAGCTAATCATCAAGCTGAATAATCTCACATATTTGGCATAGCATCAGTAATAAAAAGAACTCTATTTTGATATCAACTTTTCATATCATCATCAAATAAAGATAATCATTTTTTCATTCATGATTCCATATTAGTACCACCTCAATCTCTTACACTTTTTAAATGTTTTTTCAAAGAAGATTTATCTATATTTTCTACTTTTATAAGTTCATGAGCAATATATGCAGAATCATCATATAAAACAATTCATATTCTATCATCTTCTCTTAATTTGTCCAACATTTTTGACATAGCCTGCATAGCAAATTCCATTCTAGATTGTTTACTAATCTCAGTATAATCATCTATAAATATTTGTTTATCTTCTTGAGAAATACATTTTTTTCATGGTGCAAAATATAATTCATTTTGAGTATCACATAAATCACTTTCATAAATATAATCTTGAGTATTTTCATAATAATATTGTGATAAAGCTCATCACATACTTCAACTTTTATCTATTACCAAAACAAAATTAGTAGGAGGTCTTTGAAAATCTTCATCTTTTATATTAGATCATAAAGATATTTGTATCCAGTTTTCATTGTCTACTTGTCAATAATCAACTAAAGGACAAAACATTGTTTCACATTCTCAACTTGGCTGTTGAAAATGATAATCAGAAAATATACCATTATAAGTTATAGTTTCAAGACTTGGTATATGTCATTTTTCAATATTATCTCTAAAAAGCATCATATCTTGATCAGCTCATACTTGAAATCAAATATTTTCTTGTAATGTATTAGTATCATATAAAGCTCATGGTGAACTAGGATTAATTCAAGAATTATTACTAAATCATTGTCTATTATAAGTAGATTTAGAAACTTCTTCTTGATATTTCCAATGATCACTTTTTTCAGTAATACTAATTTTATCAATACATCAAGTCATAAAAATAAATGATAATATTATTGTAAACCATAAAATTGTTTTTGTCATTATATTTGTATTTTAATATTTAAATGTAATATATCTTACGGAAGTTTTTTTATTTTATTACAAAAAATAATTTTTAATACAAAATAACTTACAAAAAACTATAAAATATCTATAATCCTATCAAATACTTCTTCTTGAGTTCAAGAAGCATCAATAATAAATAAATTTCACATATTTTGAAAAGTATCAATAACAGGCTTTGTTTCTTCTTTATATAATCTTACTCTTTTTTTAATAGCATCTGGATAATCATCCTCTCTTTTTATTAAAGAATCAGATCAACAATATGTACAAGATTTTAATTTTCAAGAAATATTTGAAAGAGTTGCTCAACAATTAGAGCAAATCAATCTAGATGAAAGTCTTTCAATAGCTTTATCTTCAGATAAATCTAAATATACTGCTTTATAAGATATATTTTTTTTTGAAGTTAAATCTATAAACTGTTTCATTTGATTTATTTTTCTAGGATAACCATCAATTAATATATTATCATTATCTGATAATGTAGTCAAAAAAGCATTAAACAAACTAGAAATAAATTCATCATTAATTAAATTTCAAGAATCAATTATTTCTTTTACATAATCTCAAAGACAATTTGGTTTTGATTTAATAGCTCTAAGTATATTACCAGCTTCAAAATATTTATAATTAGAAAATTTATTTAATAACATTTTTGCTTGAGTTCATTTTCAAGCTCACTGTACTCAAAATAATACAATATTATTCATCTAATAATTTTATTAAAAATAAAAAAAGACAAACAACACAATTAAATATTGTACTGATCGTCTATGACAAATTTTATCTCTTTGTCCATTGAGGTGATTTTCTAGCTTTTTTCAAACCAAATTTTTTCCTTTCTTTTTCTCTTGAATCTCTTTTCAACAAACCAAAAGGTTTAAGTTGTAATCTATATTCAGAATTGAAAGAAACAAGTGCTCTTGAAATGGCAAGCTTAATAGCATCAGCTTGTCATCTAAGACCTCATCAAGAAACTTTAATATCAAGATCAAATCTATCAACAATACCAGAACCTATAGTATAAAAAGAATGTAATGCAGATTCTATTAAATAATCATGTCATCCAAAATATTCTTTAATAGAAACTTTATCTCATCACTTATTTATCATAATATTTCAATTACCACCTTGAAACAATTTTACTTGAGCAGTAGATTGTTTTCTTCTTCAAAGTCAGTACTCATATTTTTTTTCTTTTATCATTAATCAATTTTTTCAGGATTTAAATAATCATATTTATTTGAATCTCAAGCAAATATTTTAAGTCTTTTCATTTTTCTATCTCTTAATTTATTTTTTGATAACATTCATCTCACACAATACCAAATAACATTTTCTGGCTTTTTTTCCAATAATTCACTAAGAGACATAGCTCTAACATTTCATTTATATCAAGAATACCTATAATATTGTTTTTGATCTAATTTTTTTCAAGTAACTTTTATCTTACTAGCATTTTTAACTACAACAAAATCTCAACAATCCCAAAAATCACAATTATATTCTTTATATTTTCAAGATAATCTATTAGCTATTAATGTAGAAACTTTTCATAAAGTTTTTCATTCCACATCAATTTCAAACCATTTTCTATTTTTCTCAGACCATTCTTTCTTAACAAGAACAGTTTTGTTTAAATTATTATTTGTAAATTCCATATATTATTTATTATATTCTAAAAAGAAATTTATACTAATTTTACTAAAACTTCTTCTGCACTATCTCACTTTCTATATCATAACTTATATGTAGAAACAAAACCAAACTTTTGTCAAGAATCTACATATTTAGGAAGTATTTCATTAATCATTTTTTTTCATTCTTCATTTCAAAGAATAGTAGATTTAACATAAGATATTGACAATCTTTTTGCATCAGCTTCATCATATCTTGATGTAAGCCCAACAAGATGAGACAAAAACTTATCCGCTTCACTTTTCAAAATTTTAGCTTTTTTTGATGTAGTTTTTATCTGTCAATTTTTAATAAGACTAGTCAATAAATTTCTAATACGTAAATCAAATTTTTGAGCTCAAGGATTTAAATCCTTAAGTTTATTATATTTATGTCTCATTCTTTTTAAATATATTATAAGAATTAAATATTTAAGTTTATCAAGCAAGAGATTTTCAAATATCGTTCAATGAAACAATAATTTCATCAACTGCTTTTCTTCAAACTCACTTCATAGTCAACAATTCTGATCTTCTTTTTTTCTCTAAATCTTCTACATACAGAATATTATTTTTAATAAGAGCATTTCTAGTTCTTTCACTAAGTGGAATTACATCAATAGGTTTTACTTTAACATTATCTTGATCAGAGGATTTATTAATTATATTATCCTTTATATCTCAATATTCTGTCAATAAAGATTTATCAATATAAGCTTCGTCAAAAACAAATAAATTTGAATAAGAAGACAAAACTTCTCAAACAAAAGAAAGAATTTGTTTAGGAGTAATTTTATTAGAGATAGTTTTAATATCTATATTTAGTTGATCTTTACTAGATCAAGTAAAATCATCAATATGTTCATCTATATCATATTTAACATATTCAACTAACTTAAAATCATTATCTATAAGCAAAATTCATATATCATTAGAATCTAATGTAGATTCCCTTTTTTTCAAAAAATCTATACTATAATATGAATATCATTTTTCTATTCTATATTCAACTATCAATTCAATAGATGGATCAGTAATTTCAAACAAATATTCATGTTCATTCAAAATATCTATACCAGAAGGTAGTCTTAATGACGAAGCATCATATTTTCAAACTCAAGAAAATCTATGAAGAACCCAGTTAATTTTTTCATGATTTATATCAAGATTAAAACGAAGTTTCTTAAAATTTAATATAACATCTAATGCAGATTCTTTAACACCATCTATAGTATCATATTCATGAGGAACTCATTTTATTTTTAATCAAGTTATTGCTCATCAAGAATTATAACCCAAGATAGCTCTCCTAATAGCATTTCAAAAAGTATGTCAAAATCATCTTGGCAAATATTTCACACAAAAGATCGTATTAGTATCAGATACTTCATCTATAACTATTTTAGGTTTTCCTATATAATTTTGGATATCTAACATAATAATTTAATTAAGAATTATTTAATAAATTTTTATTAACTAAGCTCTAGCATAGAATTCAATAACTTTCAATATATCAGCAGGTAAAGAAATTTCTTCAGACCTAGGAAAATCAATAACTTCTATTTCAAAATTGTCTTTCTTAACATTTAACCAAGTTGGTAACTTATAATTTCAAGAAGATAATGGAATAGAAGAATACAAAGGAGATGTTATTAATTTTGATTTCAAAGAAATTTTATCTCATACTTTAACAAAATAAGAAGAAGAATTATGTTTTTTTCAATTCAACAAAAAATGACCATGTCACACCATTTGTCTAGCTTGCATTATAGTATTAGCAAGTCATGCCCTCAAAACAACACTATCCAACCTCCTTTCCAAAAATTGAATAGCTACCTCATCATGAGAAACTCATTTATTTTTGGCATATTTTCAAGCTTCATCAATAACAGTTCTTTTAAATTGCTTTTCAGTCAAAAGATACATTCTTTTAATAACCTGTTTATTTCTAAGTAATTTACCATACTCAGAAAGTCTAGACATAGTAACTCAGTGTTGTCAAGGAGTTTTTTTTCTTTTTCTTACATCATATTTATTAACTCAAAAAAGATTTATTCACTCTCTTCTACAAAGCTTAAATTTGGGTCAATTGTATTTCATAATAATAAAGTTATTAACTTAAATAAATTAAACAAAAATTAATTTCTCTTAGGTCTTTTTCATTTACATCATCAAAATTGTATAGCAGTATTTTCTCTAATCAAAGATATATCTATACCTCACAAATCATTAATAGCTTTAAATACACCATCTCTTCACATTCAAAGTCATTTCATATATATAGATATTTCTTTAAGTCAAAAAGAATCTCTAGCTTGTCTCATTATTCAACTTGTAAGCATTTCAGCAGCATAAGGAGTACTTTCTTTAGTTCACTTAAATCATGCCATTCATGTTCATCATCAAAGAACTTTATTTCATGATTCATCAGTTAAAGTAACTAAAGTATTATTTGAACTAGTAGTAACAAATAACTTTCCAACAGGAAGTTTAATATTCTTTTTTTTCTTAGACTTTATATTTTGTCTTGCCATAATAAAAAATTAAATTATAAATTATTTCTTCAATACAGGTCTTACCCTACTTCTTCAAAGCAATTTCTTTGCAGTTTTAGCATGTTTAATAGTTTTTTGTCATCTAACTGGTAATCACAAATTATGTCTCATACCTCTATAACATTTTATTTCTTTTAATCTTTTGATAAATCAAGTTTGTTCTCTCTTTAGATCACTTTCCAAAAGATAATTTGATAATTCATCTGTTATCATTTTTTGTTCTTCGTCTGTTATATCTCTAACTTTTTTTTCAAAAGGAATTTCTAATTTAGTCAAAATTTCTTTAGATCTAGAGATTCATATTCAATAAACATGTGTTAATCAAACAAATATAACTTTATTATCTGGTATAACATTTCCTTGAAGTCTAAACATATATCTAATATACTTAAATTATAAATATCAAAATTATCACTGTCTCTGCTTATGTTTTGAATTTGAACATATAACATAAGCTATTCACTTTCTTTTAACTATCTGACAACTAGAACACATTTTTTTTACTGATGATCTTACTTTCATTTATATATTATTTAAATCTATAAATTATACGTCACTTTGAAGGATCATACTCATTTAATTCAATTTGAACCTTATCACCTTCAATTATTTTTATATTAAATTTTTTCATCTTTCAAGATGAATAAGCAGTAACAAGCATATCCATACCAATAAGTTTAACTTGATAATTTCATCATCACAACATTTTTTCAACTATTCATTCAACTACTATAGTATCATTATTTGTCATTATAATCAATATTATCTACTTTTAAAACTGATTGATTAGCCCTAAATCATTTTTTCCTAAAATATCTATTTTTATTATGAAACTTAACAACACTTATTTTATCTCATTTCTTATTTGAGATTAATTTCAAAGAAGCTTTTGCAGAATCAACATATGGTTTTCATAAAGAAAAAACATTTCAAGAATCATCAAAAACTGCCAATATTGAAGAAACAATTATAGTTTCTCACTCATCTACACCCATAGAATCAACAACTATTTCATCTCATTCTTTAACAATATACTGATGTCACTTCAAATCTATTACTACATACATTAAAATATTATAATATTATATAATTAAATTCTCTTTCAAAATTGTGCCAAAAGATTATATTTTTCTTTATTTTTTCTATAAGCATCTGAAACAATAGCCCTCATTCTTTTATATCTTCTAGCACTAGGGAATCTATATTCTACAAATTTCCTATACCATTTAGTTCAATAATGCTTTTGTTTTTTAGCTTTATCAAGTATATGAGAAGATCGCAATTCTTTTTTATAAAATGCAACCATTCTTTCATTAGTATTTAAATCTGCTGTTTTATACACAGTAAATCACATATCTTATATTTAATATTAAATAAATAAAACTAAAGATAAAAGAAAAACTACACTTAATGCAATCAATCTTTTATCTTCAATTTAAAATAAAAGCGAAATACCGGGAACCGGACTTGAACCGGTACTCTAAAATTTAGAAGCGGATTTTAAGTCCACCGCGTCTACCAATTCCGCCATCCCGGCAAAAAGAACAAAATCCCAAATTATTTAGAGATTTCTTCATTTATTTTATCAAAAACTTCAGGAAAAACAACTGCAATATTAGATAAAACTTTTCTATTCATAACCACATTATTAGTTTTCAACTGATTAATAAAGACACTATATTTAGAACCTCTAGATCTAAGAGCTGAAGAAAGCCTATCTATCCATAATTGTCTAAACTGTCTTTTTTTCAATTTCCTTCATATATAAGCATTTTGTCATTGTTTTATTAAAGCCAACCTAACTTGTTTATAAACATTTTTTCTTCAAAGTCTAAATCATTTAGCTTGTTTCAAAAACTTTTTATGCCTTCTATGTCTAACAAATCAATTAGTAACTCTTACCATACTATTATAATTTATAAGGAATTAAATTTCTAACTTTCTTTTCTTCTTTATGAGATAATACTCTACCATAAGGATCCTTTTTAGGTGAAGAACCTTTATTTGTAAGCAAATGACTAACTCAAGCCTTTTTATGAATAAGTTTACCAGATTTAGTAACTTTAATTCTCTTAGCCATTGATTTATTAGTTTTAACTTTATACATTTTACTTAACTTTAGCAAATAAAATCATACTATATCCTCTTTTTTCTTTTTTAATTCATTGTCATTTACTTATATCAATAAGCAATGACATTATATACTCTAATCTAGAATATAATTTATCTGCATAAATATTTTCTCTTCATTTAAGCTGACCAAGAAATTTTACAGTATGTCAAGACTCCAAAAACTTTTTTGCTTGAGATATTTTCATTTCCAAATCATTATCTCAAATATTATAAGAAAACTTTATCTCTTTCATACATTTAGATTTTTGAGACTTCTTTTTTTCTCAATCTTCTTTCTTTTTTGAATACAAATATTTTCAAATTTCCATTATTTTAGCAGTAACAATTTTATCTTTTGGATCAAATCAAACCTGAATCAAATCTTTCATCTCTTCTTCTGCCTTCAATAAAGCATCTCTTTTTGAAAAAATTCAAAGATTAACTCATTCCTCATCTATTAATAAAATTTTATCTCACCTAATATACTCATTAGTATACAATTTTTTATCATAATTTTTACTATTAGAAGAGCCAAAACCCATACAAAAAATTTAAATTATAAATCGCCAAGACCACATCCCTGGCGGGATTTGAACCCGCGATCTCTGGCATGAGAGGCCAACATCCTAAACCAACTAGACGACAGGGACAAATAAACTACACTTGGAAGGAATCGAACCTTCAACCTACGGCTTAGAAGGCCGTCGCTCTATCCGATTGAGCTACAAGTGCAAAACAAAAAATTAAAATAAATTGGAGTCGAGGGGACTCGAACCCCTGACCCCCTGCGTGCAAAGCAGATGCTCTAGCCAACTGAGCTACGACCCCAATAAATTTTAGAATGGGCAGAGTAGGATTCGAACCTACGTAGCCGTGAGGCGGCGGATTTACAGTCCGCTGCATTTAACCACTCTGCCATCTGCCCAAATTTAAAAAACTATTCAACATTAACATACACATTACTAGATTCAAAATCTAATAAACCAAACATAATCATAAAACCAAAAATCATAACAACAAATCAAAATAATATTATAGCTTGTCTAGTTCATCAAAAATATCTATTTGCCCAATCAGAATTTCATAAAATTTTAGACAAATTACTTGAAAAATAAACTAAAGACATTCATAATAATAAAACAAAAACTCATGCAATAATATTTAACAAAATTGACATATTTTTTTATATATTACACAAATAATATAATTACAAAGCGGGCAACGGGACTTGAACCCGTACAGGCAGAGCTGAATTCTGCCATGCTACACCAATTACATCATGCCCGCGACTAAATGTAATATACAATATAATCATTTATTTCAAAAAATCAAGCAAAAATGACTTTAATTTTTTAAAAAATACTTTTTTTGAAAAAAATATTTTATATATACTATATATTTTATATATATTTTATATATATTTTAAAAATTTACTTATAATATCATTGTATACATCCATTCATTTACTTTTTAAAAAAGTTCTTCAATCTTTTGTTTTCATAAAATTATTTATTTCAAGTTCTTTTTTTATATCTTGCCAATTCTCTACTAATACATCATCAAATTTTTCAAAATTTTGTAAGCCTTCTTTAGTTCTAAGTCACATAAAAAATTTATCTACTAATAAATCATTTTTTTTCATCTCAAATATGTTTTTGTAATCATAAAATTTATTTTCAAAAAAAAATTTCCAATTTTTAGTATTTTCAAATCTTACAGCCTTAATTTCAGTATTTAATTTTTTAAATATTTGATCTGCATAATCTCTATACAAAAAAGAACTTGCTCACATACCTAATCATAAATATTGTCACATATTCCAATATATCATATTATGTAAACTTCTTTTTCAAGATATTTCAAAATTTGAAATTTCATATCTTTTATATCAAGAATTCATTAATATTTTTTTGAAATTATCAAATTCTTGATAAACTTTTTCATTATTTGAAGTATAATTACTATACATTACACTACCAGGAAACAATTCCAATGTATATATAGAAAAACTATCAGCAAAACCAGAAAAAATAAAATCACTCAAAAATTTCTTTTTATAATCAGGAAGCCAGTTTCAAAAATCATCAATAGCACCAAAAGCTATAAAATCAAAATTAAAAACATTATTAACTTGTTTATAATCTGTTAAAGTTCTAATAAAAGAAATTAATGTATTATAATAATAATTTCTATTGGTATACTTTAATACCTCATCATTCAAAGATTGAATACCAAAACTATATCTAATTCTAAAAAAATTAAAATAAGTTTTATTAAAAGAATCTATAAAATCTAAAACTTCATCAAAAGGATCAGGATTTAATTCAAAATTTATTTCTTCACAATTAGATAAATCAAAATTTTCTAATAAATTATTTATTATATTAAAAATATTTTCTTTACCTAATAAAAGTGGAGTTCATCAACCAAAATATATAGTTTTTATTTTTTCATTTGCAAATATTTTTGAATAATAATCTATTTGATTTAATAAACTTTTATTATATTTTCATATAAAAGTTTTTTTTTCATCAATTTTATCTACAGGAGCAATAAAAAAATCACAATAAGAACATTTTTTTTTACAAAAAGGAATATGTATATATAAAGATAACATTCAAAATAATAAAAAATAAAATAATATTTTAACGAATAATTCTATAAATTCATTTTATAAATTCATTTATTTGTATCAATTTCAATATTTCAACCAATAGGAATAGTTTGTATGGGATATATATGTCCAAACTGTGCATTCATAACAACAGGAATATCTAATCAATCCACAAAATCATTAATAGTAGTTTCCAAATCTATATCATAATATTTTAAACATTCTTTATTTACTCTACCAAAAACAATTCAAGAAATTTTATTAAAATTTTTTTGATTTTTAATATGCATTAATTGCCTCCTAATAATTCATATGTTAGATTCACTACATTCTTCCAAAAATAAAACTTTATTTTCAAAATCTGGAATAAAATCAGTTCAAATCAAAAGACAAAAAGTAGAAATATTTCATCATACTATAATTCAATTAGATTTTCAATGTTTAATAATTTTCAATCAATCATCATTTACTATTTGTTCTGGATAAGTTTCAATATTAGCAGTATAATCATAATAATATTTATGAAAATTTAATTCACTTGAATTTTGTTCCAATACAGTATTTTTAAAATAAAGAAAAGTTTCCAAACTTCAATAAGTAAAAGGTCATAAACTTCAAGGTGTAGGACCAGAAAAATTAGTTAATCAAGTTTTAGTAAATATTGCATTATTTAATGCAGTAATATCAGAATATCAACAAATTATTTTTGGATTATTTAATAAAGCTTCCCAATCAATATATGGCAAAATTTCATTAGTAAATGCTCATCCACCTATAGGCCAAATCATTTTAATATTTGAATCTTTAATAAAACTATTAAAATCTTCTACTCTTTTTGATGGATGAATTCATTGTATAGGAAGATAAATATTTTTTCCAAAAATCATTTTATATCAAAGATGTTGTTCAAAAATTCTTTTTACAGTATCAAATTTTGTTGAAATAATTTTTTCTTGCTCTAAATTATCAGCAATAGAAACTATTCAAATTTTATCTCAAAAAGACAATTTTGGTAATTTTTTCATTATTTAATTTATTTATATTAAAATTATTTTAATTTAAATACTATTATTTGAGAAGATTTTCAAATACTATCTTTAATTAATTTAATAACAACAGATTTATATTGTTCTTGATCAGTTAAATAAATATTATATATATTAACTACTTGAAAAAGTATTTCTTTTTCGTCATCACTAAGATTAGTTATTTCATCTTCAAAAGATTTTCAAGGATTTTCTAACATATTTTTTAATATTTCTTTAATTCTATGAGTTTCTATATTTTTTCAGTATATAGAAACAACATCATCTATAAATTCAAAACTTTCTAACCTATTTGTAAATGCATTCAAAACTATATTATATAATTGTTCAGAATTCCAATATCTCAAAGTAGCCAAACGAGCACGAAGTAATACAAGTTCATCATCTGTTAATTCTTGACCTATATATTTTTCCAATTCTTCTTGTGATAAAATAAATCAATATTTAGCACCTATATTATTGCTTGAAACAAATTCAATATATCAATCTTCAATTAATTTAGCAAGCATACTAATAGCTCAATGTTCTTCTATTTTTCAATTTGAATCAAGTTTTGCAAAAAATCTATCAAATAAACTCATATTTCACTGCCCCATAACAACTGTTCAAATATTTGGATCAATAGCTAAGTAATCCATTTTTTGATCTTTTAATCTAAGATATGAATTACAAGTATCATTATCTGAAAACATTTCCCAAAGCCAAGTAAGAAATTGATCATATTTTATATATTTTTGATTATCAACAAAATATCTAGCATAAGTTCATGCAATATATACTCATTCTGATTTATCTCTATTATTTACTAAATTCAAAAATTTATAATAATGTCAAAACTGTCTATCAAAAACATCATCAGATGTATAAGGCATAATTTTATTATTTTCAACTTTTCAAGATTCATTATATGTTTGTTCTTGTCAAATTCATTGTTTGTACCACATAAATGGTCAAGATCATCATTGTTCTTGAATTCTAATAAAATTTAACAAAAGCATAAAAAATCAATAAACCAAAAAGAAATATATATAAATATTTAATAATTTATTTTTATCATTATACTCAATTTGTCATATTCTATAAAGAAAAGAAATAAATCATAATATAGTCCATAAAATAAGTCATAATCAATACCAAAGTATTCATCATCATATAAAAAACCATATAGTCCAAAGCAATAAAGTAACAAATAAAATAGATAACAAATATCTATCAAATTTAGCTATAGCATAAAGAATAGCAAAAATTAATGTAAAAAGAATAATAAGCCAAATATATCATATATCGGTATAATAACTACTTTCATTACTCAAAGACCAATTAAAAGTAATATTAAAAGGAACTAAATATTTATATGGAATATGAATATTATCTACACTTATATTTAATTCTTTTAATTCTTGAATTTCTGAAGAAAAATTTTTAATTATTTCCTCATTTGAAATATTTTCATAAAATCTATTATCATCATTAACTATACTATATAAAACATCATAAACTCTAGATCAAGAATTTACATTATTATATAAATTTAATATTTTTTCATAAGTTAATTCATTAATATCATTAATAACAGGATAAGTATAATCTTCTCTCAATATAGAATTATCTTTATAAAAATCTTCTAATTCTTGAATTTCTCAAGAAAATGTATTAATAATGTCTTTATTTGAAATATTTTCAGAAAAATCATCAGAATTATATATATTAGATACTACATCATAAACTTTAGAATTACTAGAAATATTATTATATAAATAAGATATTTTATCATAAGTAATATGATTTTTATCATATAAATTTGCACAAACTAAATTTGAACTAGAATTAAATCACATACACTTATTTCAAGAAGGGAAAAATATTCACCACCAAGGATATTTAAATTTTCTCTGACCATATCAAATATATCTACCAACATCTTCTGCATAAGTATCACCTGGTGCTTTTGATATATTTTCATACAAAGAATCTTTATTATCTAAATTTGATAAACTACAAGAATTTATTCAATTATAAAGATCTTCAGGATTATTAGTTGATGCAAACAATACTGGCTCAGTATTTCAAGATTTATTATTTTCTAAATCCTTTTCTAAATCAGTTGATGATTGTGATAAAAAAACTCTTTCAATAAATTTTACTGCTTCAAAATCATTTCATTTACTATAATCTACATAAAAAACATATGTTCATTTAAGAATTAACAATGTAAAAATAAATGAAATTCACCAAAATAAAAACAAGAAAATATATTTAAATGATTTATTAATAAATATATAAGCAAAATTAAATACTACTAATCAAAATCATAATACCATAGATAAATATCATTGTTGAGAACTTATATAATCTTTTATTCATCTAAATTCTACTAAAGACAAAATTCACAAAATCATAATAAATGCACCTAAAACAGCAAATGCTCAAATCCAAATTCACATAAGAAGTAATCAAAATCATACTGCATCCAAAAATGCAGTTGGTTTACTCATAACTGCCATAGCAAACATAAATCAACTTAATGAAAAAAACAAATAAGAATTATAAATTTTATTTTTCTTTTTTTCTTCTAACTCTTCTTTTTCTTTTTCCAAATCTTCAAGATCATGTATTTCCAAAATTTCTAAATTTTTATCAAAATTATCTTGCATATATTTAATAGCAACAAATCAACTATAAATAGCCATAGTTATAAATGTCATAACTCACAAATCTGTTTTATTATCAACAAAAACTAGAAAAGCTCACATTCAACTAGTAAGCCAAAGCAAAATAAGCAACCAACTAGTATTAAAAATTAATAAATCACTATTATCTGATATAGGAAATTTTGATTTAAGATAATCAAGAACTTCTCTAAACAAAGATAAAGAAAACAAAAGAACAAAAACTCAACTAAAAAAATTTGTTACAATAGCAATTGTATCAGCAGTTATTGTAATTAAAGGAATTTTTACTATAGTATAAGAAAGAGAAAACCAGTAAGTAATATAACTATACCAAAGTTGAAATCTAGTACTCATTCATCATTCATCCCAATAATATCAATTATTTAAAGCCCACATTTTAGGATAAAACATATATGCATGATTTGCATCCCAAGCAGTTGGATAAGGAATATAAGATAAAACAAATCAAAAATATATATAACTTATTGAAACAATAATAAGCACTAATGATAAAATATAATTAAATTTATCTTTTTCAAAATTAATTTTATTTAAAGAAAAAAGTTTATTTTCAATAATTTTTTTGGCAGACAGTAAATCATCTTTTTGTAAATAAGAAATAGCAATAAATCAAAAAAATATTAATAAACTTACATATGAATACAATAAATTAAAAACCATCAATATATATATAATTATCAAAAAAATACTTAATCATAAAGAAAATTTAAATAATAATATAAATATATTTTCCAATCAAATTTTTAAAAATTTTGACATAAAATAATTACCAATAGAATAGTTTCAAATCAAAAAAATAAAAAATAATAATAATATAATTCACGAGTTAAATATATATATTAAATAATTTGAACCTACTCATCATTTATTTCAAATAAAAAAAACTGAAAATAAAACAAGTCAAAGAAATAAGAATCAAAAAAATTTAAATAAATTTATTTTTTTTGAAAAGATCAGATATAAAACTGGTATTAAAGCAAGTAATAACAAAAATATTATATAAAAAATTCAAACAAAAGACAAAAAATCTAAATAATATGAATGAGTAGACATATATCAAAAAACTATTTGACTTCACAAGATTAACAATAGGAAACTTATAAAAAACACAAAAAAATTATTAAAATTCATAATTGATAATATTTATATTATAAATATAATGATTACTATTATTGTAAGAACAAGCTTTTTTTTATAATCTCGATCAAAAACGAGAAATCTTTATTTTATCAAAAAATTCAAAAAGACCAATATTGTAAGTTGGTCTATATTTAATTATTCATTATTATTCATTATTATTTTTTATATGAAAAATATCTAACAATATTTTAGTAAGAGGTACAACTACAATTAATATTAAAATTATATTTATTAACATCATAGTTCCAAATCATTTAAAAACATTTGTTCATCCCATAAACAATAAAAATCAAATAATTCCTGTTGTTAAGTTTCAATCTCTAATCGCTGATAAACTTCTACTAAATCAATCTTTTATAGAATTTAAAAATCATTTTCATAATTTCAATTCTTCTTTTATCCTTTCAAATATCAACACATTCGCATCTACTGCTATTCATATACTAAGTATAATAGCGGCTATTCAACTTAATGAAAGTGCATATCATAAAAGTTTTATCAAAGCTAATAATATTATTATAAATGATAATAAACTAATAATAGCAACAACTCAATACTTAATTCAATAAAAACTTATCATAAAAATAAATAACATAGAAAATCAAATAATTCAAGCAATAACAGAAGATTTAAATGCATCCTCTCAAATTGTAGGAGATATAATTTCTTCATATGAAAGAATTAATGGAGCAGGCATAGCTCAATCATTTAATGCCTTTGCTAATTCTCTAGCTGATTTACTATCAAAATTTCAATCAATCTGAGCCGTTCATCAACATATTTGCTCATTAATTACTGGTGCTGTTATAAGTTGTCATCATACAAATATAGCCATTTGTTTATCAACATGATTTGCAGTTATATTACAAAAAATTTGTCATCACATTGAATTAAAATTAATTTGAACTACTGGTTTTCATATTTGAGAAGTTCAAACTGATGCATAATTAAAAAATGCAGCATTCAAAATTTTATTCGTCTTAGGATCAACAGCAGTAATCCAACTTGGATAATATGAAATTTCTAAAACATCAAATTGATCTTCTTCAGATTTATTCTTTCAAGAATATCTCACAATATTCCAAGTTTCACTTTCATCATTATTTATCAAATTTGGATATATATTATTTTCTCATATACTTACTATATCTTCATATCTATCATTAATAAACTGAGGAATAGAATCTCAAGTCCCAGAATAAGTATTAAATCAAAAATTATTATCAACATTTTGAATAAAAACTTCTTCCATAGACAAATCATTTTGAACAATATTTAAAATTATATCTTCAGAAAATTCTCTTCTTCATTGTTTTAATTCCTGATCATTAGTTCAATCATAAGGAACTTTAAATTCAAGCTGAACAGTTTTTCATATAATTTCTTTTGCAGTATCTACATCACTTACTCATCATATTTCAACTACAACAAAATCTTCATTTCATATTGTTTGAATATAACTTGTATAATCACTTACTCATAATGTAGATATTCTCTCATCAATTGTTGATAAAATAATTCATTCTACATCACTTTTAATTTGAGCTAATTGAACCTGATCATCATATATTTCATCATATCTAGAATAATCTATTTTATAATTAAGCCTTACTCATCATGCTATATCAAGTCATTTTTTAAAATCATTAATTCAATCAGACTTTAATACTAAATTTTCTTCTCAAGTTTCTTTATTTGTTTCAAATCAAACAAAAAAGAAAACAAACAAAGAAAAAAATACTATAACTAAGTATAAGAAAAAATATCTACTAAAATTTCACATAATTTAAATTATTTTAATATTGTTAAATTAATATTATATATTACAAAATTATATTTGTATATATATCTTCATCAGTTTTTTGATAAGAATTTTGTTTATCTCTTTCCTTCATAGTAACATATACTTTATCCATAATATTAGGATATTTTTTTAAGAAAACAGTAAAATCCTCAACATCTATTTCTCGTATATTAGCTTCACTTGTAGTAATAACATTTGCCATTGCTTCTTGATTTTTTATATAAGACATCTCTCAAAATATTTCTCAAACTTTAATCTCTCACAAAACATTATTTCAAACTCATTTTTGTTTTCTAACTTCCAAAGTTCAATTTTTCAAGATATAAATTTTATCAAGTTTAGTTCATTTAGTAATAATTCTTTTTCAACTAGGATGAAATACAAGATTAAAAGATTTTGATAACTCAATTATTTTATCATCTGGAATGTCTTGAAAAATATCAATAGATTTTATCATTTTGATAAGCATATTATTAACAGATATTGTCATATTATTTTATATTAATTTTTAAAAATTTTTTTTAAATATGTAATAGGTGCAAAAAATATATTTTTTGCTAATTCATAATTATCTATTACATCACTAGTTAAAGAATTTATCTTTCACAACAAAATAATTAATTTTATCATAACAAAAATTGTTAATAAAATTACTAATGCTCCTCATACTACTATAATAGTCAAACTTACTTGAAAGATTAAATCAAACATATAATTTTATTATTTAAATATAATAAACATATATATAGATATATATTTTTTTTATTTTTTCAAGCTATTTTTATAATTTATTTAATTAAAATAAACTTGAAAATATTTATAAAATATCTATCATTACTAATGATTATATATTTATATAATAAATTAAAATAAAATATGTGAGGAAATAATAAAACTTTGGAACAAATTATTAAAAATTCAGAAGAATATAAAAATTATCTTTTGGAAATGATGATAGAAAATTGAGCTAGTGATATGTATCTTTCAGCTGACAATCCACCTGCATTTAGAATAATGGACACTGTTTACAAAATAAATCAACTTCCTGTATTAGATCCTACACAGTTAACTGATATTGCATATTATATGATGGATGAATATGAATGAGAAATATTTAGAGAAAGATTAGATATGGATTTAGGTATTAGTCATAATTGAAAGAGATTTAGGGTAAATATTTCAAAACAACAAAAAACTATTATGATAGTTATAAGACTTCTAGCTTGAAATATTCCATCTATAAAAGATTTATGATTGCCAAATATTTTCAGAGAATTAGTTACAAAAACTAGTTGAATAATATTGGTAGCATGACCAACTTGAAGTGGTAAATCTACAACACTTGCATCTATGATTGATGAAGTTAATGCTAATTACAAAAAACATATAATTACTATAGAAGATCCTATTGAATATGTTTTTGAACAAAAAAAATCTTTGATTGAACAAAAACAATTAGGTTCTGATATTTTATCATTTGCAAGATGATTAAAATCTGCTTTAAGACAAAAGCCTGATGTAATACTTTTTTGAGAAATGAGAGATTTAGATAGTATACAAAATGCTATAACACTTGCAGAAACTTGACATTTAGTTTTAAGTACTATACATAGTAAATCTTCTGCTCAAACAATTAGTAAAATAATTGATATATTCCCAGCTGATCAACAAAATCAAGTAAGAATGCAAGTTTCAGATACTATTGTTGCTGTGATATCACAGAGATTAATGAAGAAAAAATGATGAAAATGAATGGTTGCAGCACATGAAATTATGTTAAATAATTCTGCTATCTCAAATTTAATAAGAGATAATCAAATCAAACAAATAAATAATGTTATACAAACAAGTAAATGATCATGAATGCAACTTTTGGAAGAAAAATTAATTGATTTATTAGAATATTGAAAAATAGATTTTTCTACTGCAATAGCTTTTAGTAATGATCCTGATTTTATTAGATCAGAAGTTAAAAGTAGATGAATAATTGTTTATTAAAAACTTATTTTTGTAACAAATAATAAATATTATTTTTAGTATTTTAGTATAAAAAATAATTACAAATATAATTAAAAAACTTATAAAACTATTTTTTAAAATATTTTATTTTCTCGCAAATCCTTTTTTAAATCAAGGATTTAGAAATTTTGTTCTACAAAGATGAGTTTAAATTATACATTTTCTTATTTTTTCAATATCGTAGTACATCAAATTAAAATTAATAATCACAAAAAAATTAATAACATATATTTCATAATTTTTTATATTTACTATATATAAAACTTTTTAATAAAAATATTTGTATATAATAAAATTATTAAATCAATAAAAAATTAAATAAAAAATAAATTAATTTGCATTTTTTAAAAATATCAATATCAATATATAATTATTATTTTGTTTTAAAAAATAAATTTTTTACTTAATGAAATATTTTGATATAGAAAAAAGAAATT
Source organism: Candidatus Vampirococcus lugosii (assembly GCF_018420025.1). Lineage (GTDB taxonomy): Bacteria > Patescibacteriota > Gracilibacteria > Absconditabacterales > Absconditicoccaceae > Vampirococcus > Vampirococcus lugosii. The sequence continues at coordinate 37,872 of NZ_JAEDAM010000001.1, forward strand.
GAGATATAGTAAAATTTGATCAAGAAAAAATAAAAAAAGTTTTAAATTTAGCTTTTGATGCTTCATGAGAAGAAAAAGAAAATTTTGATAAAATATTAAAAAGTATATTGGAAAATATAGAGGAAGAATATGAAAAATCTTTTCCTAAAAATTTATTAAATGTTGAAGAAATACAAGATATAATAGAAAAAAAATTAGTACAAAATAATAAATATTATACTGTTAAATCTTTTATTTTATATAGAGAAAAAAGATATCAAAAAAGAGAAGAGAAAAGACAAGAATATATAGATAAATTCGAAAAAAATAAATTAAAAGTTATTAAATCTAATTGAAAATTAGAAAATTTTGATATTGAAAAAATCGAAAAAGTTTATAATTTAGTTAGCAAATGATTCAAAAAAAAATGTAAATTTGAAGATTTAGTTGAAGTACTAAAAACACATATTATAGATTGAATAAAAACAAAAGATTTATTAAATTTATTAGTAAAATCTTGTTTAAATTTAATATCAGTAGATAATATCTATCGACAAACATTAGCTGGTAGATTTTTACTACTTGATATATACAAGAAATCTTCTTATAACAGAAATTTAAATATTAAAAATATTTATTCTGCAAATAATTATTTAAGTTTTTTTAATGATTATGTAAATAGATGAAGATATTATAAAAAATTTTTTGATTATTATTCACAAGAAGATATAAAAAAAGCTGGAGAACATATTGCAAAATATTTCAAAAGAGATTTTGAGTATACTTATACAACAGTACATATGTTGAATAAAAGATATTTATTAAATCCAAATAATGAAATATTTGAACTTCCACAAGAAATGTATATGTCTATAGCTTTATTTCTTGCTATTCCTGAAAAACAAGATAAAAGATTAAAAATTGCTATTCAAATTTATGATCAAATAAGTAGTCAAAAAATTTCTTTACCTACTCCTACTCTATTGAATGCTAGAACAAATTTTCATCAATTAAGTAGTTGTTTCAAATTAAATATAGAAGATGATTTGAGAGCAATTTATCACGGTATAGAAAATATGGCACAAATATCAAAATATGGTGGTTGAATATGAGTTTATTTATGAAATATAAGATCAAGAGGTTCAAGTATTAGATGAGTTAGATGAGCAAGTGGTGGTGTAAATCCTTGGATAAAAATTATAAATGATACTGCTATAGCAGTAAATCAGTTATGATCTAGAGCTGGTGCTATTTCTGTAACTTTGGATATTTGGCATTTAGATATTCAAGATTTTTTTGAATTACAAACAGAAACTTGAGATTCTAGACTTAAAGCTTTTGATGTTTTTCCATCAGTAAGTATTCCAGATTTATTTATGAAAAGAATGCAAAATAATGAAAATTGGACATTATTTGATCCTAAAGAAATATTTGATATAACATGAAAAAAAATACAAGATCATTTTGGAGAAAATTTTGATAAATTTTATGAAAGTTTGGAAAAAAATGAAAAAATAACACTTAAAAAAACTATAAAAGCAAAAGATTTATTTAAAGAATTTATGAAAACAGTAGTTGAAACTTGAATGCCTTATGTATTTTTTCGCGATACTGTGAATAAAGTAAATCCTAATAAACATAAATGAAATGTTTATAGTACACAATTATGTGTAGAAATTTGTCAAAATACAAATACAACTAAATTTATAGAAGAAAAATATGAAGATTGAAAAATTAAAATAGAATATGAACCTTGAGATAATGTTGTTTGTAATTTGGCAAGTATTAATGTAGCAAAAGTTAATACAAAAGAACAAATAAAAAAAACTATTCCTATAGCAACCAAAATTTTGGATAATGTAATAGATTTAAATTTTTACCCTACAAAAGAATCAGAAATAACATCAAAAAAATATAGAAGTATATGATTATGATTTTTATGATTAGCAGAATTATTAGCAACAAATAAATTATCTTATGATAGTAAAGAAGCTAGAGATTATGTTGATAATTTATTTGAATTATATAGTTTGGAAACATTGAAATCATCAAATGAATTAGCAAAACAAAAATGAACTTATGAACTTTATAAATGAAGTGAATGGAGTAAATGAATTTTGCTTGGGAAAGATGAAAAATATTTTAATGAAAATAGTAAAAATAATGATGAATGGAAAAAACTTATAGAAAATATAAAAAAATATTGAGTAAGATTTGCATATCATTTGGCACCTGCTCCAAATTCTTCTACTTCTCAAGTTGTAGGAACTAGTGCTTGAGTATTACCAATTTATAAAAAATATTTTGTAGAAACAAGTTCAAATTGAATGCTTGTAAATATTGCTCCTTGATTAAATAAAGATAACTTTTGGTTTTATAAAGAATATGTAAATATTACTATTCCAGATGTTATAGATATGATGTCTATAATTTATAAATGGATAGATCAAAGTATAAGTTTTGAATGGATAATTGATCCTGCAAAAATAAGTCCTGCTGAAATGTATCAATATTATATAAAAGCTTGGGAAAAGAAAATAAAAACTATATATTATGTAAGAAGTATGAGTTTGGAAACTAAAGAATGTGTATCTTGTTCTTGATAATAAATTTAAATCAATTTATTAAAAAAAATTTATTAAAATAAATAATCCATATGAATAATATAGAAATAGCAAAAAAAGCAGTATCACAAGCATGAAAAGAAATTATGAAAATATATAATAAAGATTATGATATAAAATATAAAGATGATAAATCTCCATTTACTGAAGCAGATAAAAAAGCAAATGAAATTTTAATTTCATATTTTGAAAAAACAAATATAAAAATATTTTCTGAAGAAATAAAAGATAGTTTCAAAAATAGAAAAGATGAAGAATATTTATGGATCATAGATCCAATAGATGGAACTAAAGATTTTATAAATAAAACTTGAGAATTTTCAATTATGGTATGACTTGTTTATCAAAATAATCCTATTTTGTGAGCTATATATGTCCCTAATGAAGATAAATTGTATTTTGCTGAAAAATGAAAATGAACATATTTGGAACAAAATTGAAATACAAAAAATATCAAAATAGATAAAAGCAAAAAACAAATACTTACAAGCAGAAATCATACTTCAAATATTGAATTAGATTTGATAAATAAACTTGAATTAGAAAATATTCCTTGTGGTAGTATATGAGTTAAATTATGATTAATATCAGAATGAAAAGCGTGAAATTATATTAATTTATCAAATAAATTATGACAATGGGATTGATGTTGACCTCATATAATTCTACAAGAAGCAGGTTGAGAAATTACAGATAAATTTTGAAATACAATAAAATATAATCAAGAATCTACTAATTTGGAAAATTGATTTATAGCAACAAATTGAATTTTTCATAAAGAAATTTTGAATTCTATAAACAAATAAATAATATTAATAATTTTTATATTTTTATAAATTAATAATTTTTATGATAAATCTAATAGAAGCTCATTGAAAAAAACTTATAAACTTAAAAAATGGAAAAATAATAAATAGTAATTATGAAATACAAGTAAATAAAGAAATAGAAACGGATATATATAATTTATGATCTTGAATTTATTCACCTCTTGAATGATTTCTTTGCAAAAATGATTTTGAATCAGTTATTAATAGAATGGAATTAAGTGATTGAACATTATGGCCTATTCCTATAGTGCTAGATATAAATTTTAAACAAAAAGAAGAAATTGAACAAAAAAAACCTAAATATATATTGATAAAAAATTCTAATAAAAAATCAATTGCATTACTTAAAATAAAAGAAATTTTTGAATATGATAAAGAAAAATATATTAAAAGTATTTTTGGAACAAATGATATAAAACATCCTTGAGTTAAAAATATATTAAAAAAAGAAAAATTTTTGATATGATGAGAAATACAAACATTTGAAGAAAATCCTTTATCAAATAATTTTAATATATGAAAATATTATTTAACACCTGAACAAACAAGAAAAAAATTTATTGAAAAAGGTTGGGAAAAAATAGTTGCTTTCCAAACTCGTAATCCTCCTCATAGATCACATGAATATTTACAAAAATGTGCTTTACAATGATGCGATTGACTTTTTATAAATCCTGTAATATGAGAGAAAAAAACTTGAGATTTCAAAGATGAATTTATAATATGATCTTATGAAATACTTATACAAAATTATTATAATCAAAAAAATACTCAACTTGGACTTTTACCACTTACTATGAAATATGCATGACCAAAAGAAGCTGTATTACATGCAATAATTAGACAAAATTTTTGATGTTCTCATATAATAGTTGGTAGGGATCATGCTTGAGTATGAGATTATTATTGAACTTATGAAGCTCAAGAAATATTTAATAAAATTGATAGCAATAAATTAAAAATACAAGTTTTAAAATATGAACATGCTGGCTATTGTAAAAAATGTAAAGAAGTTACATCCAATAAAACTTGTCCACATTCATCAGATGATAAAATACTTATTTCTGGTACAAAATTGAGAGATAAAATAAAAAAATATGAAGAAATTCCCGATGAATTCATGAGAAAAGAAATTTCAAATTATATTTTAGAAAATAAAGATCAGTTTATAAATTAATTTTAATTATTAAAAAATAATAAATGAATAAACCTAAAAAATGATTTGTATTATGGCTTACATGACTTTCTGGTGCATGAAAAACAACAATTGCTGATGCATTATATGATAAACTTATTAATAAATCTTATGTTAATATAGAAAAACTTGATGGCGATATAATAAGAGAAAAACTTACAAAAGATTTATGATTTACAAAAGAAGATAGACAAAAAAATCTTGAAAGAGTTAGTTTTGTTGCTAAACTTCTTTCTCGCAATAATATTTGAGTAATAGCATCTTTTATATCTCCATATAAACAAGATAGACAAGAAATTAAAAAATCTACTACAAACTTCATAGAAGTATATATAGCAACACCTTTGGAAATTTGTGAAAAAAGGGATGTAAAATGATTATATAAAAAAGCAAGAACTGGAAAAATAAATAATTTTACTTGAATTTCTGATCCTTATGAAATTCCTACAAATCCCGATATAGAAATAAAAACACAAAATCAAACAATAGAAGAATCTGTAAATCAATTATATAATTATTTAATAAATAATTGATATTTTTAATAAATTATTTATATTAAGTAAAAGTAATATTTTTTATTAATTTAATAAATTAAAATGAAAAAAATAATTTTATTGTTTTTGATCTTATTTATTGCAAATATTTCTTATTGAGATAATCTTCATAATTATTATAAAAATTTCTCATTGGAAGAGAGAAAGGAATATAATAGTTTTTCTGATTCATTGGAAAAAGAAATAAGTAATATTGATGATATAAATTGGCTAGAAACTAGAATAAAGCTTGTTCATGATAAATTATCTGAAATAAAAAAACAATCATATTATATGTTTAATAATAAAAATTTATTAATTGCTGTTCTTTTAAGATTAAATGAGATTCTTTATGAAAGATTAAATATATTGAAATGAATTAATATTGAAGAAGAATATGATTTCAAAATAAAATATAAAGATCAAGAAGTTGATACTATAATATATGATCCAAAAAAAGAAAATGTAAATATTATTTTATTATTTCATTGAACTGTAATAGATGATACAAATATATATGATGCAACAAATATAATATTACAAAAACTTAAAAAAATTTTAAATAGAGATGATTTCATGATAATAAGCGTTTCTCATCCACAAGAAAAATGATTATTATGAGATAATTTAAAATATGCAAAAACAGCATTATTATGGACAAAAAATAATGCAAGTGAAGAACTTTGAGTTAATATAAATAAAATATTTATGATTTGACATTCTCAATGATGATATCTTGCAAGTATATTAAATACTATGTATGAAATAGATTGAGTAATAGTTAATGCACCATGACCTATCAATATAAAATATAGATGTGAATTAGAAGAAAAATGAAAAATGGAAAATTGAAAAGTTTGTACAGATCTTTATAATGAATTTGGAAATACAAAAAATAATCCTAACGAATATATAAAAAGATCTTTGATTAGTAGTATAAAACAAAAATTTAAATCAGATATACTTTTGATACAATGATTAAAAGATAAAAAAATTCAATTAAATATGTGGCCTTATCTTAAAAAAAGAATTATTGATGTTAACAATAAAAATAGATATAAATTTTTGGAAATTGATAATGCAGAACATTGAGCATTATTTGAAACTAAAATTTGAATTAAATGATTAAACGATTTTTTGGAAAGTAAAATTAAAAATTAAATTATTTGATATCAAACATAAAAAAAGATCCATATAGCTTTGCTATAAGATCTAATTTTTTAATTTAAAAAAATATGACAATTAATTATTTACTTAAAAAATGTTTCATATCATTCCATTTTTTTATCAAAAGATATATAAAAATATTCTTTATTACAATCTGCTTTTGATAATATATCTTCAGATGCTGACAAAATTTCTATAACTTTTGTTTTACATATTCATTCTTTTCACAAAAAATTTAATTCATCTCAAGGAAAAATATCTTGTTTTGAAACAAATTTGTAATAAATTTTTCAATTTTTTTCAATTGATTTATCATAAGTTAATCAATAATATGTTTTTGTCTTGATAGGTCAAGGATTATCATGTGAAATACTTTTTATATTTTCAAAACTTTCTCAATCAGGAGCATCTTTAATATTATTAAATATAAATCAATCCCAATATTGTCTATGAGGAATATCATAAACTAAATTTTTTATATTTAAATCAATTTCTTTTCATTGCAAAATACAATCTCTTACATGAGAATAAGCTCTAGCAGTACTTCATGAATACCATTCAGATTTACTTCTTCATTCTATTTTTAATCAATCAACAAATGGAAGTATTTCTCATAATTTTTCAATAGTACATAAATCTTTTGAAGAAAATAGATGAGATCAATCTCAATTTTCTTCTATTTTCATAAATTTACCTGGTCTTTTTTCTTCTTCTACATATACATTAAATTTGTATCTACATACATGAGAACATTCTCATTTATTACCATCTCTTCAAGAAAAGTATTCTCATAATAAACATCTACCAGAATATGTCATACACATAGCACCATGAACAAAAACTTCCAACTCAATATCAGGTACATATTCTTTAATTTCCTTAATTTCTTTAATATTTAATTCTCTTGCAAGAACTATTCTTTTTACTCATAAATCATACCAAAATTTAACTGCTTCTTTATTTAAAATATTTGTTTGAGTACTTAAATGTAATGGAATATCTTTATTATATTTTCTTATAATATTAAATGTTCATGGATCTGAAAATATTATAGCATCTGCTCACAAATTAGATATTTTTTCTACCATAGATTCAAATAATTGTATATCTTTATTTCTAGGAAAAATATTCATTGTAAGATAAGCTTTTTTTCCAAAAGATTGTACATCTTTTATTGTTTTTTTAACTTCATCAAAAGTTTTTACTTTATTTTGTCTCATTCTAAGAGAAGTAAAAGGAACTCATAAATATACTGCATCTGCTCAATTTTTTATTGCTGTAATTGCTTTTGTATAAGATCATCAAGGTGAAACTATTTCTGTCATTTTTTAAGTTAATAATATATTTATATAAATTTAGTTATATGTAATTTCAAATTCTTCTTTTGCTATAACATAATATTTTCAAACATCTTCTTTTATTATATAATCTCAAGGATTTAATAAAACATTTTCTCACCAAGGTGCTTTAAAATGAAATTGTTTATTTCAAGTATATATTGCAACATATCTTGGCGATTGTTCTGGATATATATCAGATCATATTTCTCATTCATATAAGTTTGAAAAAGTATTTCATTCTATAACATATTTTTCTCAACGAATTCAAGAAATTATAATATCACCTTCTTTTGCATTATTTATTGTTTCATTTCAATTTGATGTATTAGTTATAATAGTTAAAATATTTTTTTTATCTTTAACAATTGTATAACTCATAGTTGGCATATCTTCAATTGATTTAACAAAATTATATAATAATTTTTTCTTCATCACAGGAAAAAACTTTAATCACAAATTATCAATCAATTCTTCTATACTAATTAAATTTTCTTTTAATTCATTTTTTACTAATTCTAATTTTTTATCAATAAAATCAGAGTTTAAAACATTATTTGTATTTAATTTTTCTTCAAAATCATATGAATCAATAAAATCTATATTTGACATACCAAAATATAATTTTTTGAAATAAAATTTTTTATTTAATAAGTTCTCAAGTTTGAGTATTAATTTTAATAATTCAATTTTCTCAGACAATTTGTCAATTATCATAAAAAAATTTAATTTTTCAAATACCTAAATTTAATAATTTAGATTTAATTTCTCAAGTTTCTATATCTATTAACACAAATCATTTTTCTCATATAATTCATCAATTTCAATAAAACCATTTAATTTCTCAAATACCTAAATCTGATTTAACATATTTAATTTTTCAAGTCTCTATATTAATTTTGGCAACTCAATTTTCTCATTCAATTTTTCAATCATAATAAAAATTAATTATTTTTCAAATATTTAAATCTCAAGTACTATATTCAATTTCTCAAGTTTCTATATCTATTTTAGCAATAAAGTTTACTCATACAATCGTTCAATTTTCATGAAATCATTTAATTTTTCAAATATTTAAATTTCAAGTATTAAAATCTATTTCTCAAGTTTTTTTATTTAAAATAACAAATCATTTTTCTCCTTTAACTCTTTTTCAATCATCATAAAAATGATTAATTTTTCAAATACCTAAATCTCAAGTATTATATTCAATTTCTCAAGTTTCTATATCAATAGATGCAACTCATTTATATCATTTAATTTTTCAATTATTATAAAAATTACTAATTTTTCAAATACCTAAATCTCAAGTATTATATTTAATTTCTCAAGTTTCTATATCAATAGATGCAACTCATATTTCTCAAATAAAAACTCATGAATAATCACAAAAATTATTAATTTTTCAAATACCTAAATCTCAAGTATTATATTTAATATCTCAAGTTTCCACATCTATTTTGGTAAGTCAAAATTCTCATTTAATTTTTCAATCTTTACAAGATAACTTATTTCTCAAATCATTAAGATAATTATAAATAATTTTTCAAATACCCAAATTTCAAGTATTATATTTAATTTCTCAAGTTTTTTCATTTAAAACAGCAATTCAATATTCTCATTTAATTCTACCACCAAAATAAATATTACTAATTTCTCAAATACCTAAATCTCAAGTATTATATTCAATAAATCAAGTTTGAGTGTCTATTTTGGCAATTCAATATTCTGCTTTAATTTCTCAATCATCAAAAAATTTTATAATAGCTCAAATACCTAAATCTCAAGTATTAAAAATTAAATCTCAAGTTTCCACATCTATTTTGGCAAATCAATTTTCTGCTTTGATTAATCCATCATCAAAAATTTCTATAATAACTCAAATAGCAAAATTTTTAAATTCAAAAACAATTCAAGTTTCTTTGTTTGCAAACAATATTTTTCAAGTCTCTAATTCCAAAATAGAATTATTAATATTTTTTATTTTTCAATATTTAGCTTCTATTTCAGATTCAAAATCTAAACTATTTTCATTAATTTTCAATATACTAAATATTATATCATTTATTTGCTCATATCAAATATCTTTTATAAATTCTTCAAAAAAATCAGAATTATCATTTTTATTTTTTAGTAGTAATAATTCTTTTAATTTTTCACGGAACAATAAATCTTTAAATAAATCTTTTATTTTTTGTTTTCAAATTTCATCTATATTATGAAAATTTTTAAATAAATTAATAATTAAATTTATTTCTTCATCAGTTTTTCAAACATTTTTTAAAATAACTTCTAATCATTTCAAAAAATCTTCACTTTCAAAAATTTCACCTAAACTAGAATAATCTTGAACAAGCAGTGTATTTTCTTTCATAATATAAATTTTTTAATCAATAAAAAACATATTTTTAATTTTTTATAATAACAAAAAATTAAACTTTCAAAAATATAACATAACATTTCGGCATATGGGAAGTTTTGGAAACTTCCTTTTGAATTATATCAGTGTTTCCAAAGTTTGGGAGAGATGATTTTTGCAGTCCTTTGAAATTTAATTGAGCAAAAATCATCGAACCCCATATGCAGTGTTATGTGATGTACATTTTTATTTTTTCGATTATTTCAAACTTTCATAAACAGTGCAAAAAACTTTTTTTATTTCTTTTTTTAACCTCTCATTATCAACCTTTCTTTTTGCTGTAGAATATACATTTAATTCACTAGTAATTCCTCCAACCGTCCAATTATCTTTTAAAAATAATAATCTAGACACTTTTCCATTATTTAATTCAAATCTAATTTCCCAACTATTTTCTTCTATTTTAAAAATAGTTATTGAAGGATCAAATATAATTTTATTTGAAACCTTCTCAAAACTTTCTTTAGTTAAACAGCTACTATTCATATTTTTTTGATTTTTATTATAAAAACATCCACTAAGTAATACCATAAACAACAAAGTGATTGTTAAAAAAAGTTTTTTCTTCATAAGTGCTTTATAAAAATGCATTTCACATAACAATTATATAAATATAATAAATTATAATTTACTCATTAAATCATTAAGTTTATCTTCTTTATCTTTTTTTTCTTTATTTTTAATATTTTCAGTTTCCAAATTTTCCAAAACTAAATTCCATCTTTTTAATTTAGAATCTCTTTGAGCTAATATTGATTCTTTTTCTTTTTCATCTTCATTCATCAAGACATACAAGTTAATTTGTTCTTCAGTATATATTTGAAAAAGTCTCAATACTTGAAATCACCAAAGTTCAGATATTTTCTTTACTACAAATTGATCTCAACTTTGCACACTTACAATCAATTCTGTTTTTTCTCAATCATTATCTAAAGTTCATTCACTACTAAAAGATCAAGATATCAATTGAATTAATAAATCCCAATCAAAATCTTCTTTAATTTCTTCTGGAACATCATATTTTATAGTTTCAAAATTAGAAATATATTCTTTGTACCATTTTTGATCTTTTAATCATCAATCTATTTTTCATACAATTTTTTCATATTTTTCTAGTACAGATTTTTTTTCTGGATTTTTTTTTAAATCTTGTACAAATTCTTGAAAATCAAATAACATATTTATTATTAAGATATAAATTTAATTATTTTTAATCATTTTCTTCACTATTATCATAATTTTTTGATAATTTATTACTGTTTTTTAAATTTCTAACTTTTTCGATTAGTTCTTCTGATTTTTCTCTTAATCAATATTTTTTATCTATATCAATTGCATTCTCATATGCTTTATCTCTAAATTCCAAAACTTTATCTTCCAAATCTTTTATTTTTGGCTTCAAAATTTCTTCATTTTTATTATCAAGTTGCATTCTTAATTCTTCTATTTTTGATTCCAAATATATTCTTTCTTTATCAAAAGTTTTTTTAAACAATTTAAATTTAGCTTCATAATCTATATCTTTTATTTTAAAAAATATATTTTTATTTAAATCTATCAGAGAACTAAATACTACTTTAACTTTATCAAAAGATACAGATTCATTATATTTCTTTTTAAATTTTTCATCCTTACAAAACATTGTTGCAATTTGTCAAGCTACAAAAACTCAAACTAATAATTTAATTTTTTTCATTAATATTATTTAATATATAAATATAACTTATATATAAACATATTTTATATCATTTCAAGTAAAAATTAATTAGAATACATCATAATATATATTATAAAATACCAAAATATTAATATTAAATAAAAAACTCCAAAAAATTTGGAGTTCATATTATCTATTTTAATAATATTACTGAAATGGGGCGGTTGACGGGACTCGAACCCGCAACAACTGGTACCACAAACCAGGGCTCTGCCATTGAGCTACAACCGCCATAAAGTATTTTATATATAAAGATTTTTTTTAAAAATTCAAGTTTTTTTATTATTTTTATAATATTAAATTGTCAATAGTGGACACAAATAATAAATTATCTTGTATTTTAAGATATTTTAATTATATCTTAACATAATATTTTTTTGTATTTTAATTTAAAATAAATATTTTTTATGTTATATTTTTTAATATTTTTAAGTTCAATATCTTGATTAGTTTATCAATTATTATTATGAACTATAAGTTCATATTTAATTTGAAATAGTGTATTACAATTTTCTATGGCAATATGATTATTTCTTACCTGATTATGAATATGATCATATATAGTAAGATTATTTAAAAATAATATTAAAACTTTTTTTATTGCTGAATTATTATTATGAGTAATATGATGATTTTCTGTATTTTTAATCAAATTTTTGTATATATATTTTTTTACTAATCCTGAAATATTTCAATTATTTTATATAATTATAGTTCTTACTATTTGAACTATAACATGACTTGAAATTCCACTTATAGCTTCTATAATAGATGAAGAAAAGAAAAAAAATAAAACTAATTCCAAAATTAAAGATATTGTATCGGATGTATTTACATATGATTATGCATGAGCTTTGATAGCGACTTTTCTATTTCCATTTATACTTTTGCCATGGATATGAGTTGAAAATTCTGCAATTTTAATGTGATTATTAAACATAATTATAGCTATATGGTTTATATATCTCAAACAAATAAAAAAATATGTCAAAGTATCTAATTATATATTATCATTCCTAATAGTATTATTATTTTATTTAATTTTGGCTATATGATTAAATTCAAAAATAGAAAATATTTGGAATAATTTTTTTTATAAAGATACTATTATACACAGTGAAAAAAGTGCATATCAAAATATTATTATTACCAAATGATGAGATGATATAAGATTATATATTGATAATAATTTACAATTTATGTCTCTGGATGAACATAGATATCATTCATGATTATGGCAACATTGAAAAGAATATGTAAAAAATACTGATAAAAAAAATTGGAATATATTAGTTTTATGATGATGAGATTGACTATTAACAAGAGATATTATAGAAACTATGCAAAATAGAAAATATAAGATTAAAATAATAGATTTGGATCCTGCTGTAACTAAAATTGCTAGAGAAAACAAAGTATTAAAAAGTTTAAATAAAAATAGTTTAAATAATAAAAATGTTGAAGTTATAAATAAAGATGCTTTCAATTATATTATTAAAGAAAAAGAGATTTACGATATTATAATAGCAGATTTTCCAGATCCAAGAAATACTGCATTATCAAAACTTTATTCAAAAGAATTTTATAATGGAATACATAAAATATTAGATCAAAATGGTTTATTTACTACACAAGCTTCAAATGCATTTTTTGCAAATGAAAGTTTTTGGTGTATATATAAAACATTACAAGAAAGTTTTAATAATACAATAGCTTACAATGTTTATATACCAAGTTTTGGTAGTTGGGGGTTTATATCAGCAAGTAAATCAAATATATTAACTTGAGATAATGATATGATCAATTACAAATTTGATAAAGATTATCAAGTAAATATTGATGATATAAAAATAAATACATTAGATAATCCAAATATTATACAATATTATCTTAATTGATGGAAAAAATTTAATTTATAATTTTAAAAACATGAAAAATAGTAAAAAAATATTTTTATTAGCTTTAATAATTGCATTATTACTACATTATGTAATATCTAATATTCCATATATATGATATATTATAAATTATATAGTAACTATTTTCCATGAAATATGACATTGAGTTTGAGCTCTTATAACTTTTTGAAATTTTCATAAAATAGATATAAATATTGATGGTAGTTGACTTGCTACAACTTCTTGATGAATAAGAGCAATTGTTTTATTATGATGATTTATATGAAGTTTAATATTTTGAAACCTTTTATTGAAAGCAAGTTTAAATATAAAAGATAAAGATTATATATCTTTTTTTATGTGAATAATTTTTTCTATATTAGCTATATTTTTTTCTGCCGATATTTTTTCTTTTATCATAATTATGTTTTATGCTATTATATTTTTCACACTTTTTAAATATAATAAATATAATAAATATATCTTTTCAGTATTATGATTTTTGGTAATATTTTATGTTCTTCTAGATTTTAATGTATGACCAATATCTGATATATGAAAATTTGCTGATATTTTTATAATTATTCCAAGTTTTGTATGGATGTATATATGGTTATTATTATGATTATTTATAACTATATTTAATATATATTATATATTTAAAAAAAGTAATTAATTTTTTATGTAAAATATTAGATAATTTAAATTTATTAAAAAAAATTAAGATTTAAACTCTTAATTTTTTATTTTATAAATAAAATTTAATATTATAACATCAACAATTTAGGATTTAATATTATAATTATTCAAAGTAATAACATTAATATTCATCAAAATAAATTTATCCATTTTGTATATTTATTACTTACTCATATTATATTGTATGTAAAAATAGCTATAGTAAATATAACAAAATGATCCAATAAAAAGAAAAACACATAAAGAATAAGATAAAACATACTAATATACCAATCAAAATTTTGTGATGCTAATATTGTTGTATATGTAAGAGGAATTCATACTGTACAAAACATTTCCATAAAATTAACCAAAAAAGCTATAATAGCTATTCAAATCATTGATAATAATATACTTTTTTTATCTATTACATTTTTTATTTTTGTAAAAAAATAATCTCTTTTAGTTTTATTCATAACAGAACATCATTTTTTCACAAAAAATGCATTATATATACTAATAAGTCAAAACATTATTCATAATACTCATACTCATAACTGAAAATAAGATTTATAATGAGCTGGGACTGTTTGTATAGAGAATAACAACATATAAAGTATAATAAAATATGCTATTCAAGATGCTATTATGAATGTAGATCATAATATTATTAATTTTTTTCTATCTCAACTAGTTAGTAATATACTCAATAAAAATAATAATATAAATAAAGCACAAGGATTAAATCAATCTAATAATCAAGCAATTATAGTTAATAAAGGTAGAGAAAAAGAATCAAAATTTATTTCTCAAACAAAAGGAGCTTCAAAAGTCTTCTCTGTATTTTTTATAACTTTTATTTTTGAAGTAGATTCATTATTTTCTTGTCATTGAATATCAATAATTTCTCAAAAAGAAAATCATAACAAAAACAAAGATAAAGACAAAAAAATTAATATTAATTTTTTCATAATTTAAAAATTTATTACAATTAAACATACATTATAATTATTTTATAACTCCATTATATATTACATCTTCACAAGATTCTTGTATACAAATTTCTATTTGTTCAACAATATCATCTTCATTTACTCACACAAACATATTATCTCATATAAATGTAGTAGGTACTCAATTTATATTAGTATCAACATAAGATGCAACTTTTCACATAAAAATAGAATTATATTTATTTCACCAAACTTCAAATTTTAATAAATTTATTTTATCTGAATAATCAGGATTATTTAACAATCTTTCCCAAATCTTATTTTGCTGAGCACAAGCAGGACATCAATCTCAATAAAAATAATATATATTAACTTTATCTTCATTTATTGTTAAGTCATCTGGATTTGCAACTTCATAAACATTATCTTCATTATCTTCATTAGTTCCAACATTATCTTCATTAATTTCATTATTTTCATTAGTTCCAACATTATCAGTATTATTTTCATTATCTTCATTTTGCTCACATCAAAACAAAAATAATGTACTCAAAAAAATAAAAAAAATTGTAATTAGTTTCATCATAGTATTTATATAATATTATTAATTTAAATTTTGAATTATATTAATTAATTCTTTTTTGGAATATTCTCATTCAAGTTTTTTTAATTCATTTCAATTATCATCTACAAAAACAATAACTGGTAATATATCATTGATATTATATTTTTCAACAATTTTATTATCTTGATCATAATCATAAAAACTTATATCTAAGTTTTCAAATTCTTTTTTTATATCATTCATTATAGGTTTCATAACAAAACAAGAAGCACACCACATAGCTCATACAAAAACTATTTTCATAATCAAACTAATTTATTAATTAAAATTATTCATCACAACAATCTATAATATCTCAAATCAATTTATTATCTGTTTTTTCATTATTTTCTGATTTATTATTTTCATCACTTTCATTTCCTTGTATCATATCCATAACTATTCACCAAAACATACAATACATATCATAAGATTGATCAAAAAACTGTCTAGCTTTTTCTTCTTTTCAAAGTCAAAGTTGTTTAGTTCCCACCTCCATCAATCTCATACAAGTTGACAATAAATGTTTAGCAGTACATCGCACTTCTCATTCATATTCTTTTATAACTTCTTTCAAAAGTATTTTTCTATGATTTCTAGCTTCATTTAATAAATTTAAATATTTTGTTTTTCAAGTTTTGTTATATGAAAATAATAAATGTTCTTCTATACTTATTAAATTCATAATTCAAATTACAAGATCTTGCTCCAAAGACAAATCAAAATCATCTTGTTTTCTAAGTTTATCAACTTTTTCTACTAATTCATTTAATGAATATTTTTTTGAATTTTTTATTTTCTCATTTTCCATTACAAATTAAATAATTTCTTATAAATTAAATCAATATATAGCATTAATTTTTAATTTTATATTTTTCAAAAATAAAATAAGTTTAAATACATACTTCATACAAAAACTTATATATCAATATATATTAATTTTAAAAAAAAATGCAAGTTTATTTAAGAATTTTTTAGTTTACTATTTGAAAAAAATTTTGATTTAGATTAATTTTTTGTTTTCCCTACAAATATTAAACAAAAAATAAATAATTTATTGTTTTTTAAAATATATTATATATAATTAGTATTATAATTTTTATTATTAATTTAAAAAAATGAGAGTAAAAGTATATTGAACTAGAGGATCTACACCAGTATCAAATTCTGAAAGTATTATTTATGGTTGAAATACAACAAATTTAAGAATATATTCTGAATGTCTTTCACCAGGAACTATACTTTCAATAGATGCAGGTAGTTGATTTTTACCTATGAGTATGGATGTAATGAAAGAATGATGAGTAGAAAATGTTTATGTTTTATTTACTCATTATCATCATGATCATACTCAATGATTATTTTTGAGTCCTTTTTTATTTATGAAAAATTTAAATGTAAAATTAATAGGACCAATTGATACCTGAGTATGACCCAAAAAAATGATTCAAACACTATTCAAACCACCATTTTTTCCAGTTCATTATAAAGAGATAAAAAGTAATTTATCTTATGAATGATATGAGTTTGTTAGTACATTAATTATAGTATTTCATCCTAAATATTGACAAAAAACAATTTCAAAATCTATTTATTATAATATTTTAAAAGATAATTCTCAATTAAAAATATGAAATGCATCTGTATTAATAGATGAATGTTTACTTATATTTATGCATAAATCAAATCATCCAGAACATACAGTTGCATATAGAATTGAAGAAAGACCAACAGGTAAAGTTTTTGTGTTTTTGACAGATCATGAAAATGAATATTGATTATCAAGTTCTTTAAGAGAATTTTTATTATGAGTTGATTTTCTTATAATGGATTCTCAATATACAATAGAAAGATATGAAAAAGCTACGGTATGATTTTGACATGCAACTCCAGATTATTGTGCTAGAATTGCAAAAGAAGTTTGAATCAAAAAAATGTGACTTACTCATCATGATCCAAATTCAAAAGACAAAGATATTGAAGATATAGTACAAACTGCAATAGATTATGCAGATGATGAAAATATAGAAATATTTTGAGTCAAAGATTATCAAGAAGAAGAAATATAAAATTAAATAAATTATCTTAAAAAAATCAAAAAAAGTAGAAAATAATTATTTAAAAAATTATAAAATATTTATGTAATACATAAAAATATTTTTATTTTCTCGCAAATCCTTGTTTAAATAAAGGATTTAGAAGTTTTATTCTACAACTTAAATATTGCCAACACAAAATTTAAAAATAAACTTGATTTATTTAATATTTTTTATATATGTAATGTGTAAAAAAATATTTATTTATTAAAAATAAATTTATGTATAGTTTAACAAAAGCAACTGAAGATTTGATAAATCATTATAATATATGAAATATAAACATAGAAAAAAAAGTATCAAAATATAATAATCATAAATTAAGACATTCAAATTGAGTACTTGAAATTTGAAGATTAATCTTAATAAAAATGGAAGAAAATAAAAAAATTAATGATATTATTAAAAATAAATTAGAAATAGTTTTTTTACTTCATGATATATGAAGATTTTATCAAAATAATAAAGAAAGAGTTTTGGCATGAAATGAATTTGAACATTGAAATTTCTGATATAATCTTTTACAAAAAGATTGATATGATGAACAAATTTGTTTAGCAGTAAAATATCACAATAAATACAATATTAATGACTTATACAATGAAAATACTTTCAAAAAAATGAATAATGATGAAAAAAATAATACATTATTTATCTCAAAAATTATCAGAGATGCAGATAAAGTACAAAATATGTTATATAACATATTTAATTCAGACACTTTATCAAAGTTAGATTGAGATAAAATTGATTGATGAGATATTAGTGACAAAATATTTTATGAATTCAAAAAAGAAAAACTTGTAGATAGATGATTTGTTGTATCAAAAGCAGATTTTATTGTATCATTATTATGTTGGACTTTTGATATAAATTTTAAAGAAAGTATAAATGTGTTGAATATGTTTTGATATTATGATAAAATATTAAAAGAATTATATAAGATAAATTGAATTGATAAAAATAAATTAGATATATTAAAAAATGTTATATATAATTATATAAATATATTATAAAATAATATTAACTTATATTTTTTTTTGAGATTTAAGATTTTGTATAATACTACTCAAATGTGTCTACCTAAAATTAAAAAATAAATATTATCTTATATTTATATATATTTGTTAAGCTATATTTAATATAAGTTTATTATGATATTTTTTTATGTAAAAATTTAACTAATTTAAAAATTTTCGTATTCATTATATCTTTTAATTTTTAATTAACACACTTGAAATAGTCTACAACAAAAATTTACTTAAATTTGCTATTAAAAATATTTTATATATACTATTGTGAATATAATTTATATATTAAATTAATATAAAATATGTCTGATAAAGATTTACTTATAGAAATTCAGAATTTAACTTGGTGATATAAATGAACACCGAATTTTATTTTTAAAGATTTTAATTTAAATTTATATGATGAAGATTTTGTTTTTATATTATGAGAATCTTGAATTTGAAAAACAACTTTAGTAAAGTTTTTAATAAGACAATTGAAACCACCTAAAAAAATGATTTTTCATAAAAAAGAAGATATTGCAAGATTTACTAATTGGGAAGTCCAAAAATATAGAAGAAAAATATGAGTTGTATTTCAAGATTTTAAATTAATTGATTACAAAACTGTAAAGGAAAATATTGAATTTCCTTTGGAAATAGTTTGACAAAAAATTTCAAAAAAACAAGATAAAATTGATGAATTATTACATAATCTAAATCTTACAGATAAAAAAAATACTTTAGCACCCAAATTAAGTGGTTGAGAAAAACAAAGAGTTGCAATAGCTAGAGCTTTAATAACTAATCCAGAGTTTATTATTGCGGATGAGCCTACAGGAAATCTTGATAAAAACACTTCTTATTGAATAGCAAATACACTTATGGAATTAAATAAAAAATGAAATACTATTGTTTTTATAACTCATGATTTAGATTTAGTAAAATATGTAAGTAGTAAACATAATGTTAAAATTATTAAGATTTAGACACATCAATAAAATAAATTCATAAAAAAATATAGAAAAAACTAAATTTAATATAAATAGTGAAGAAACATAAAAAATATGGTGTATATAACTATAAAAATGAGAAATAAATACAATATCAATAAATATTTTACTAAAAAAATGTATTAAAAAATAATTAAATTTTAATACATTTTTATATAAATATAAATAAATAATTATTACCATACAATATCACGAAATTCTTTTGAATAACGATTAATAAATCACATTAAATATGAGTTAAAGTCTTCTATTTTTCAATCTCTTATTGCTAAATCTTCAGCAATTTTTATTTGAAGTAAATTTGAATATCAAAGTTTTTCTTCCTTATTATTTGTTTGTGTCAATATTATCAATATTTTTTCTTCTTCTGGACTTATAGTAATTTTCAATATATTTTGTAAATCTTCTTTTTTTTGTTCAACAATTTCATTTATTTTACTATTAGATGATTCTTTTTCCAAATTTTTCTCAATAGATAGCATAATAATAATTAATTATCAAATTAAATATACACTAAATATGATATATAACTCAATTAATTAATTGAGTTTTGAAA
>NZ_JAEDAM010000058.1 GCF_018420025.1 Candidatus Vampirococcus lugosii
AAATGATTGAAAAAATTGATGAACTACTTGAAATTATTTGGTTATTAATAGTGATTTAACAGAAAATGAAGAAATAAATGAAAAAATATCTTGATCTTGAGATTTAAGTGAGGTTGAAAAAGTATCAGATACTTATTTTAAAGAAAGTGGTGGTAGTATTTCAAGTTGAGCAAGTGATGGAGGCTGAGGAAGTGATGAAATAGATACCCCTATAAATAATCCTTTTAAAGATTTAGAATATAATACTTGAGATGTTATTGAAGTTAATGGAAATAACATTATATATGCTTGAACTCAAAACCGTGATTGAGAAGAATATATTTTAATGACTTATGATGCTTCAGATTTATGAGATTCTGGTCGATTATTTAAAGATTGAACAAAAGATAAGTGGACTAAAAATGATTGAGATAATTGGAGGTCTTGTAATGTTTATATAGATTGTTGACATATGCGGGGAGGTGCGACTGTTTTTGATGATATGAATAAAAATCCTTATATTAGATATACTTGATTATTTGTATCAAAAAGTGGTGAACAAGTTTGGTGTGGAGATTCTAGTATTGAGTACTGTAATGATGCTTCAGATTGAGATAAAAATACTGATGAAATAATTGAATTTTTTTCAAATACAGATAAGTCGGAAGAAATATATCCGAGATATACTGCTGCTGAATTTTGTAGAGATTTAAGAATATGATGATATAATGATTGGTATTTACCTGCAAGACAGCAATTATCAATTATATCTACTATTTTAGATAAAAATATAAGATATCTTTCTTCTACTGAATTCGCAAATAACGACCCTAATTCAGGTAATTGGTTATACGAATATAATGAGCTTGGTGGTTTATGGACAAAAAAATCAGTGCCCTGGGATATGAGTAACTGATGACATGCACTGCTTTGGGATGAGCAGACACTTTGTATTCGTGAAAGTCAATAAGAGTAAACAAAAAAACATTTCTATTAAGAAATGTTTTTTTTATGTTTTCGGGCGAGGACCCTCATCTTTGTAGAACAAAATTTCTAAATTCTTGATTTAGATAAGGATTTGCGAGAAAATAAAAATAGATTTATGTGCTAAACAAATTTATATAATAATTGTAGATTTGATATTTAAAGATTTTGGTTTGCAATTTTTTTTTACATTTTACATATTTTAGATTTTTTTCTCAACTGTTCTTGTTTTGTAAGATTAATTTTATTTTTAAATATATATTTAAATTGTTTTTAGATATCAAATTCATCATCATTTAGCTACATTCAATATTTTACTTTCTGAAAATCTTGTTAGGATTAATCATTCTGAAATAATATCTCAATTTTTTATAAAAAAATGAGGACATACATCAAAATAAACTTCTTTTGATATAATTTTATCTTCTTGAAAAAAATTTATTTTATTTTTTTGTGCTTCAACAAACTCTTGTGCAATAAAATTTGTATTTAAATTAGTTTCTATAATTTTTTGCCAATCTGACTGTTTTATATCTTTTCATATATATATGTTACCTCATTCTATTCAATTTGATGCTTTAATTACATAAAAATCTTTATTTTTAATTATTTTATTTTTATTTTCTTCGTTTACATCTAACTTTTCCAAAATATACGAATGTTTAATTTCAGATAATAATTCTTTATAACCTAAAGTCCACATATCAAAAGTATTTATAAAATCTATTTTATACTTATAAAATTTTTCCCAATTTTTAATACTTAATTTAGAAGTTTCTAAACATCTTCTTATTTTATCTATTTTTATTCATTTATAATAAATTCAATCATCATTAAAATCTAATTCAGAAAATGTTCATATATTTACATTAAATCAATTTTCTTTCAAGAAAAAATATTCAGTATAATAAGCATCTTTAAAAAAAACTCATTCTGGATATAGAATAAAAATTTTTTCATTTTTATCAAAAAACTTTAAAAAATTATTTTTATGTAAATTTTTTTCTTCATTTAATAAAACAGAATATGTATTATCATGCATTAATAATCAATCAGGGTAATCAGAGTTTAATTCTATTATTTTTATGTTATTATTTTGATCTAACATACAATCAAATCTTACAACTCAAGTATAGTTATTTTGAAATAAATTTTGTATTACTCATTCATTATTTTGATTCATAAATTTTATTTTTTTAGATTTATCTATTTTCATAATTTCTTCAAGTATATATTTACAATTTTTTATTAATAAATCTGAAATAATATATTCATTAGACATTAACTTATTTGCAATAGGCAATTTAATTTCTCATTTTGATATAGGATAATATAATTTCATTTTGGACCAAAAATCTTTATATTTACTATTTGACATATTTATTTAAATTAATTTTTAAAAATTCAACTTCCTTATATATAAAGATTTTATTTTTTTTTTCAATATTATTATTTTTTACATTACATTTAAATGTATTATTATTTTAAATTTAAACAAAAAATATAAAAAATCACTTGAAAAAAAAATATAATAGATTAGATATAATATATATTTTATTTTTTTATATTTTTTGTATGATATACAAAGTAAAAACTATATCAAATATTTGACTTGATTGATATGAAGTAATAATTGAATCAGATAGTAATAGATCTTTACCAACTATAGATATAGTTTGATTGCCAGACAATTCTATAAAAGAATCAAAAGAAAGAATTAAATCAACTTTTAGATCTGTATGAATTGAATTGCCTCCTAGGAAGATTATACTTAATTTATCGCCATCAGATATTAAAAAAATTTGAACAAGATTTGATTTAGCTATGGCAGTTGCTATATTATTTTTGACTTATGAAGGAGATTTACAAAATTCAGATTTTATTAAAAATTCTGTTTTTTTCTGAGAACTTGGTTTAGATTGAAATTTAAAATCTATAAATTGAGTGTTGCCAGCCGTATTGTATGCAAGGAAAATTTGATATCAAAATTTTTTTGTTCCACAAGAAAATTTATATGAACTTAAATATATAAAATGAATAAATATTTATCCAATATTAAATTTTTCTCAAATAGTTGATTTTTTTGTCAAATGAGATATTTTAGATAAAATTATTTGATGAATAAATTTTGATGATTTATCAAATGATTTAGATAATCTTGAGAATGATTTTGAAAATATTTCATGACATGAATTAGCAAAAAGAGCTTTGACAGTATCAGCTGGTGGATTACATAATTCTTTGTTAGTAGGACCTCCTTGAAGTGGTAAAACTATGCTTTGTAAAGCAGTTCAAACAATATTGCCACCTATGAATTTTGATGAAATTTTGGATCTTAGTCAAATATATTCTGTAATTTGAAAATTAAATAAACATAAACCACTTATTACTTCTAGACAATTTAGAACAGTTCATCATACTGCATCAAAAGTTAGTATTATTTGATGATGAAATTTTCTTACTCCATGAGAAGTTAGTTTGGCACATAATTGAATTTTATTTTTTGATGAATTAGCAGAATTTCCTAGAACCGTTTTGGAAGTACTTAGACAGCCAATAGAAGATAAAATTGTTAATATTTCTAGAGTAAATGGAACTGTTTCTTATCCTGCAAATTTTATGTTTATAGCTTCTATGAATCCTTGTAAATGTTGATATTATAAAGATATGGAAAAAAATTGTACTTGTTCAATAAATGAAATTAAAAAATATCAATCAAAAATTTCTTGACCTTTATTAGATAGATTTGATATGATACTAGAAATACCTAGACAAAAAGTAGAAAAAATAATAAATAATAAAAAAGATGAATTGTCATCAAAAAAAATAAGAAAAAATATAGAAAATGCTTGGAAAAATCAACAAAAAAGATTTATCTGATTAGATATAAGTTCTAATTCTCAAATGTCTAGTTCACATATAAATGAATTTATAAAACTTGATGATAATAGTAAAAATTTATTGGAAACAGCTAGTAAATCACTAAATTTATCACCTAGAGTGATACATAGAATTATGAAATTATCAAGAACAATAGCTGATATTGAAAATTCTGAAGATATAAAACAAAAACATTTGGCAGAAAGTTTACAATATAGATCTAAAAATATGTTTGTAGAAAATGAATAAATTTTTATTATTTATTCTTAAAATATTATGAAAAAGAAAAAATTTAATTGACAATCAAAAGATGAATATGTTTTATATTTTGCTAGAGAAAATTTTTTAAGATATTTTTTTAGTAAAATAGCTGATTTTGGTACTATATTTTGAATTTGATTAATATTTATGTTTATTTCATTAGTTTTTAATAAAATTATAGTAGCTATTATTATAGCCTTGTTTGTTGTTTTTACAACTTTGATTATGTATGTATTTTTATTTTGGCGAAATACATATTTAATTATTACTAATGATAGATTGATAAAATTTTCAAGAGATGGTATATTCAAAAGTCATATAAGAGAAATAAATATTTATTCTATTCAAGAATGTATTTCAAAATGTTGAGGTTTTATTGATAAAGTATTAAATTGTTGAAGTGTGACTTTTATAGGTAAAGATTTAAAAATTCAAATATATTTTGATTGAGTAAATTATCCTGAAGAATTAACTATGTATGTAAGTAGATTAAGAGAATTTATGAAAAATAATTCTGAATATCCTCCCAAAGAAATAACATGTTTTATGCCTAGAAAAATTAGAAAAGAAATAAAAAATAAAAAATTATAATATTGACCAATATCATGAATTTGATTCATAAATAAATCATTTAATTTCCAACATAGAAATATTTGTAATTACTTCATCATAACTTAATCATGAATTTACAATAATTTCTTTTAGACTAATGTTTTCTTGAGAGATAGATAAATAAATTTTTTTTTCAATTTCATTTAATTCTGATATATTTTTATTATTTTCTTTATTGTTTATATATTCTTCATTATTTCATAATTTATCTTGTACAAAATCCTGTATATCAAAAATAGATTCAATAAATCATTTGGAAATATATCTATTAACTCATTTTGAATTTTTTTCAAAAATTGAGTTTGGACTTGCAAATACTGGTATATTCATTTTTTTAGCAAAATCTACAGTTATTAAACTACCAGATTTATCTCCTGCTTCAGGAACAAAAACAAAATCACTAATTCAAGCAATAATTCTATTTCTCTGAGGGAAACTGTAATTAGTTGGTCTCATCTTAATCTTAAATTCTGACAAAATTAAACCATTATTTTCCAATATTTTGTTGATAATATTTCTATCACTTGAAGACAAAAAATATCAAATTCATCAACCCAATACAGAAATTGTAGGAATATTATTTTCAATAGATAAATTATGACATAATTGATCAATTCAACTAGCTAATCAAGAAATAGTAGCTATATTTTTATATCATTTTAATTTATCAAATAATTCTTCAAGAATTTTTTTTCAATAATTAGACAAATTTCTAGGTCATACTATAGCTATTATTTTGTGTTTATTTAATAATTGAAAATTTCATATAGAATATATTATATGTGGTGTAGATTTAATTTTTGATAATCTAAAATGAAATGAATCAGTATTTTTAATATGTAAATCAATATTATTATTGTTTACATAATCATAAATTTTATCAAAATTATATCATAATAAATCTTCTTTTTTTAATTTTGATAATTGAGAAAGAGTTATTTTTTCATCTAAACTATAAAGTAAAGCTTTTTTATAATTAAGGTCAAAATTCATTTTTAAAGTCAAATATTATTTTTTTGTAAAATGTAATAAATTATTATTTAGATATTTTATATTTTTCAGCTCATATGAATATTTCTCAATTAATTATTTTTAATATAGATCTTTCATTTTCAAATTCTCATATTTTTTTTCCAAAACTGTAATCTATATCTATTACTTTCAATTTATCAAATCTATCTACTAATCCACCAAATCAATTGTGTCAATTTATAATAGTATCTATTCAGATATCATAGATATTATTGTATATATATTCTTTTTCATAATTAGGTAAATTTCTTCTTCTATTTCATAATAAAAATATATTTGATATATAAAAAAATTCTTTCATTAAAGAGTTATTAATAGGTTTTTCTTCATGAATTAAAGATGCAACTCATTTATTAAAAATACCATTTATATAGTCAATTCATTTATCCAAAATTATATTCAAAATTTCATAGGTTGGATTTGTATGAATAAATAATATGGATCAACTTCTATATACTAATTTATAAGTTTTTATTATTTCAATTAAATTTTTTCATTTATCAGAATTTTTCATATTATATATAATATTTTTACTGTCATTTCTAAGTTTATCAAAATCATTACAATTTTGAAAATCATCACTTGCAAATTTTTTAAATTCTATCAATCATTTAAATGTTCATTTATAACTTGTATATTCAGATTTTGTAAATAAATAAAGCAATGCCTTGTAATCATGATTTCCAGAAATTAATTGAATTTGACAATTATTTTTTTCAGCATTTTTTTTTATTTCTCTAATTTTAAGTAAAATATCAATTCAATTAGTATGTCTATCAGCTAATATATCTCACAAAAAAATACATATACAGTTTTTTCATATCCATTTTCATTTGTCATCTATTAAAGATAATGATTTTAAATTTTCATAATATGCATTTAAATTTCAATGTAAATCTCATATTACATAAATATCACTCATATACAAAATTAACTTTAAAAAAATTAAATATTTCCTATATATAATTATTTTTGATATACATTGCAAGTAATTTTTTATTATTTACTAAAAAGTAGTTAAGAATTTAAAAAAATTATTTATATATAGTTAAATTTGACATATATTAAATATTATTTATAATTATTTTATATATTAAATATATATTTAAATTCTAATTAAAATATAAACAAAATGGCTTTTGATAAAAATCAAATTAAAATAAATTTGGATATAGACGATGAAACAATTAATAATGAAGAATCAAAAACTTCCGATTTTAGTATTAATTTTTGAGAAGAATTAGAAAATAATGAAGATAATGAAAATAATTTATTACAAGATAATGAAAATGAATCTAATGAAAGTAATAATATTAATGATTTATTGCAAATGGAAAATAACTCTCAAGAGTATAAAAAAGAATTTAATATTGAAACTGAAGAAAAGAAAGAAAGTGAAAAAAATAAAATTAATTTCACAAAAATAAATATATTAGAAAAT
The DNA here is from genome assembly GCF_018420025.1 of Candidatus Vampirococcus lugosii. GTDB lineage: Bacteria > Patescibacteriota > Gracilibacteria > Absconditabacterales > Absconditicoccaceae > Vampirococcus > Vampirococcus lugosii. The sequence goes on from NZ_JAEDAM010000058.1 coordinate 7,190, forward strand.
ATTGATGATGAATGACTTAAAGTTAACAATATAGATGATAAAACAAAAGATTTTGAAATTTTTAAAAATCATAAAAAAAGAAAGAGAAAAAAAATAATTTTTAGATCTGTTTGAGCTCTTTCTATT
>NZ_JAEDAM010000012.1 GCF_018420025.1 Candidatus Vampirococcus lugosii
CGCAAATCCTTGTCTAAATCAAGGATTTAGAAATTTTGTTCTACAAAGATGAGGTATAATACCAAACATATCAAACTAATCAAGATTTAAGATATTTTTTTAATTTTAATTGTTTAGTCATAATTGAAAATTCTCATATATATATATATATATTATTTTTTAAAAAATTTTTAAATTTATTTTCATCATATCATATATTATATATTTTATTTAATTTTTGATATGTAGAAAAAATAAATTTATCAGGATTTGGTAAAGTATACAAAATATTTCTATTTCTAATAAATGTAGGACTTATATAATTTATTTTAAATTTTTTAAAATTAACAAAATTAATTTTTTCAATATCAAAAATGTCAAAATCAAAATTTATTTTTTCCAACTCAAATTTTTGTCAATTGATACTAATATTTAAATTTCATTTTGATAATATTTTCTTAAGTATTTCAGAATAAGCATCTTGTCAATTAATTGTAAGTCTAATTTGTAAATGATTATATTTTATATAAGATATTTTCAAAATTGATTTATAAATTTTTTCATCGTCATCAAAAACATTAAGAATAGCACCCAAAAGATGATAATAATATTCTGTATTTCATATCTTTTGTAAAGCTTTAAAATTTAATTTTAATAAATATAACATATTATTTAATTTTATTAATTAGAAACTATTTCTATTCTTCAATTACCTCTACTTCATCATCATCAAATATAAGTTTTTTGTAAATAATCAATTCATTTTACCAAAATATCTTCAAGCTCTTGTTGACTTATTCAATACTCTCATTCATGAGGTAATAAAATTATTTGTCATTCAAATTCTACTCAAGCAGGAACTCTTTCTATATGTCTTGGATTAGCAGTTCATTTCAAAAACCTTGGCACAGTATTTTCCGATTTATCTTCAAAAAAATCAGATTTCATACTTTCAAATTTTTCTTTCCATTCTTCACTAAGATAAAAATCTTCAAATATAATTCTAGAAGATATTTTATTATCTTTGTTTGCCATTCAAAAAGCTTTTGAAACTTCAGTATTAATATCTTGTACAGGATTTCATTTTTCATCAATTTTATTAGAATAATCAATCATTTCTATTAAACTTCTCATTTTTCATTTAATACTACTACCTGGAATATATGGACATCATGTTAAAGGATTTTTTATTACAGATGAATCTATTCATCAAATTTTAAGACCTTGTTCTGATCATCATATATGTAAACCAGTTTTCAAAATTATTTTATATTTTTTAACAATAGGATTTAACATTTTCATATTTTTTTATAATTTATTTATTAAATATTTATTAAAATATTATTTAATTATTATTTAACTATTAAATAATAATTTCAAGTATCTTCCAATAATTCTTTTAATTCTAATGAATCATAATCTATATCTTTTATCATATTATATATTTCATCAATACTATTTGCACTAATATTTCATTGTCTTGAATTATTTTCAAGTTCTGCTATGATAACAAATCATCAATTTTCTACTCAACGAAGATTAAGTGAAATATAATAATAATTTTTTCAATCCAAAGGATCATTAGGTAAACTAGTTAAATATCTAGGAATAAGATAATCTTGTATTTCATTAATTTTAATCATTCAATCACTTTCTGGATAACTTCATATACTAGAATGATAGATTGCCAAAGCTGTTCAAACTTGTCATAAATGTGATAATCTTGCACTATCTCTTTTAGGAGATAAATATTCATAAAAAATATCTTCTGATTCCAAATAATTATCTGGAAAATCTATATTTATATTATCTAAATCTTCATAATCATAATTATATGACATATCAAAATTCATAGATTTTAATCATATATTTTCTCAATATAGAAATGCTATCATTCAATTCATTTCTTCTGATATATTTTCTATATCTATATTTATACTTAATTCATTAATATTTATTATTCATGAATAATCTATTTTCACTCAATTATAATTTGCAATTCATTCAAAATTTACTCATTCATTTTCTTTAATATTTATATCAAAATCTATATAAAATAATTCTTCTTTTATTTTTCAAGAAATATTTATTTTGGATTTTTCTGAATGTAATTCTGATAAATCTAATGATGTTTCAACATATGTTCTATAATCACCTAAATTTTGATTAAGATAATCTTGATCAATATAATTTTGATAATCTAATAATGCTCTTGAATTTGTATCTGTATAATTATCTTTATAATTAAATTCAATTTTATTATTTTCATAATAAAAACTATTTTGTAAATCTGTTGATTTTATATATTCAATTCAATTTTTTGATACTATAATTTCTGTATTTTCATCATCATAATTATATCTTTCATATAAAGAATATTTTCAATTTCCTATATCTTCAACTATTAAATAATAATTTTTAAAATCTCTTTGAAAATCATCTTTTTTAAAATCATCTTCATCTTCATTAATTAAATATAAAAAATCAATAAAATTTTGATTATATAAAAGTTTATATTTATTATCTCATAATTTTTCATAAACTGTAAAAAGTTCTTTATTATTAAGATATTCATATATTTTTTCTTCTTTTTCATTTACTTCATCTATAATTTTTACAAATTCTGACAACTCATATCCTATATTATTATATGCTACATTATTATAGAATTCTTCATTTTCAAATTTTATATATTTTCATAAATTTTCATTTATTTTTTCTTTTATAAGATTATACATTTCTTTTTCTTCACTATACAAAAATTGTTTTAATCAAGAATTCTTAAATTCATTAATTTTAAGATAAAAGTCATTTTTATTTTGTTTTATATCAATATCATTATTTAATGATACATTTTCTTCTAATAAATCAGTTTCAAGATTAGTATTAAGTTTTATATTTCAATCAATTAAATCTTTTGTTAAATCATAATTTAAAATATAATCTAAAATAGAATTTAACTTTATATAATTATCTCATTTTGCATCCAAATTTAAAGATAAATTTCATTTTTCTTTACCTATACCAATAATTCTATCAGAATTTAATAAATTTTCATTATTACTTCTTATAATATTACTTATTTGTTTTGCATCTTTTGCAATACTTTGTTGAAATCATAAAATAACATCATCAAATTCTTTTAATCTATTATTATATTTTTCTTCATAAAAATCATTTTTTTGATTTTCTTCTTTTTGAATTTCTTCATTAAAATCATTAATAATATTATTAACTGTATCTTCACAAGTTTCTTTAATACAATAATCAATTTTTTCTTTTATTTTTTCATCTGTAATTCATACAAATGTTTCATCTCCAATAATAGTAAAAGGAACTCATTCTATAACAACTCAAAGTTGTTCTGAAATTTTATTTATTAATTTTCAATTTTCAGAATTATACCAAATTTCAAATTTATTTATATTAATTTTATCTTGATATTTTTCACTATTTTCTATATTTTCCCATATTTCATTTTGTTTACTACATGCTGGACATCCATCTCACCAAAAATAGTAAACTTGTATTGGTCATTTTTCTAATATATTTTTTTCAATTTCATCTTCAATTTCTATTTCTCATTTATTTTCAATTTTTATCTCTCATCATAAATAATTTATTCTTTCAACAAATCATTCAATAGCAAAACTTATCATCATATAATCTAATTCCCGAAAATTTCTTTTTTGTTTCACTATTTCTAATTTAGAATAGAATTCATATAATAAATCTAAATTATTTGTATTTGATAAAACATTTGTTAATTGTTTTTTAAAGTCATCAAAAATATCTTTTTCTTCTTGATTAAGTTCTTTATACAAATTATTTGTTATCTCTTTATTTTCTTGTATTATTTCTTGTATATTATTTGCAAAACTTCAATTTGTTAATGTTATAAGCATTATTATTAATATAATTATTTTTTTCATTTCTTTTTCTTAGTTTATTAATTAAAAATGTACTAATTTGCTTTTGGATTAAAATATTTATGATAAGCAACAAATACTTCCAAAAAATCTTTAAATTTTTGTTTATCATTTAATTCTTTATAAATTCATTTCAAAAACCTTAAAAATCATTCAGGAAGTAATTTTCTTGTTTCTTGATAACCAACTTTAGCAAACCATATTTGTATTTTAATATTTTTTTGATTTTCATCTCAAGCTCAATAAATTATATCATAATATGTATCATAAATTTTTCTAATTGATGAAGCAGATTTTAGTTTTTCAAAAGAACTTGATACACTTTCAAATCTTTCCAAACTTAAAGAATTTATTAAATCATTTGAATCAAAATTATCTAAATAATTTTTCATAAATATTGATTTATTATAATTGTATGATTTATTATAATTATTATTATATGTTTTATTATTTGAATTTTTATTATAAGAATTATTTCATTTGTCAGAATATCATGGTATATATATCATTTTTTAATTATTAGTTTAATATTTAAAATTATATTTCTCTATTTTCATATATTTGATTTGTCATATTCATAAGTAGTTTATCAATTTCTTTGATATTGTATTTAAATCAATTATCAAAACTATTTTTATCAATTTGTCATATAACTTTTTTTATGTTTTCTATCATTAATTTAGCATTATAATTTTCTTTTACATTTTTATTTATAGAATAAATAATTTTTGCTCATAAATGAACTATTTTATATAATTCTTCTGGATTTTTAGAATTTTGACTTTCAAAAAAATTTCTAATTTCCCAAAGATGATTATATATTCTATATTGTCCTGTGCTTTCCAATCATTCCCAATTGTTTTTGATAATATTAGTTAATTTAATTTCATTAATATCACTTATTTTCATATTATCTTGATATATACAAACTCATCTATAAGATAATTTTTCTTCTTCAATAATATTTTTATTATTTAAATTAGATTTATAATCTTGTTTTGCAGATTTTAATAAATTTTCTGTATCTTCATAAACTCTTTTGAATGGAGTTTTATTTTTGAATATACTAATTCATAAGCTAAAATGTAATTTATCATTATTTGCAATAAATTTTTTGAAGCAATCTTGATAAATATCTGCAAAATTTAATCTATCTTTGAAAGGAAGAACAAAAATAAAATCGTCTCAACCACTAAATACTGTATAGACATCAGGAAAAGTATTTTGTAATAATTCTTGAGTAAATTTTCCAAAAAACAATTCCATAAATCTACTAAATTGAACTAATCTACTTACACTATAAATATCTTTAAATCAATGAGATAAAATAATACTCATATTATCAATATCTCCACAAATCATAGTAAGATAAGATCTATTTTTACTAGCAAGTTTATCAAAAGTTTTTACTTCATCTCATTGTATAGGTACATATAAATTTATTGATTTTCATATTAATAATTTATTTTTTTCTGATTTATCTATATTCCAATCATTAAATAAAACTTTTAAACTTCATTTTCATTCAAAATCTAAATCAAAAACAAATTTATCATTTTCAATAAAATTTAAATATATACAATTATTTTTTACTAATTTTTCACCAATTTCAATTTCTTTTTGACAATGTAAACAAATACTATTATCATAATCATTTTCATCATCGCTATTCGTGTAATTTATTCAACAATGTTTACACAAAACTTTTCAAGACACTTTTTGATAAGAAAAAATTTTTTGTAAATTTGAAACTGAATAAATACTTGTTTTATTTTGTGATAAATCATCAAAAAGTTCTTTGAAAGTATTATTAATATTATTTTTTATTTTAAAAATATTTTTTAATAAAACTTCTTTTTCTATAAGATTTATTTTTAAATCTGTATTATAATTAAGAATAAAATAATTATTTATTTCATTTGCTATATCTTTAATACTAATCTTTTGATCTGCCAAAATTATAAATTTACCACCTGCATTTATAAGGACATTAGCAGGAGATAAATCTAATTTATTAATAATATAATGAATTACTGCTTCTGTAAGCATTTGTACTTTAAAAGATCTAGCTCTAAGTCTTTTTGAAAGTTTTGATTGATTTTTGATTCAATCAAAAATATATTTTTGTATACTAGGAAAATCTCAAGCTATAAGTTTTACTTTTTTTTCAAATACTTTATCTGTATCAGTATTTTCTTTTTCATATTTGAAATCTTGGTATACAAATTTAGATTTGTAAAGAACATTTGCAATTGCAACTACAGTTTTGGTATGGTCATATAAAGAAATATCTCAAATACTTTTGTATGCATCACTTGGAACCATAGTAAAATAATTTTGTAATAATAATTCAAGTTTATATATAAATTCTTTAAATTCTTTATCAGAACTATCATTATTTAAGTTTGATTCTGAAATTAAATTTTTTAAATCTTTTTGACAATTTTCATTAAGTTTTTTGAATCAATCACTTATATCTGTATTTCATATATTTTTCATCAAATTTTGTAAATAAGCATCTTCAAAACTTCTTCCTTTATCCGTTGGAAAAAAAGATTTTATATTTAATTCTCATAAAGATTTTGGTAAATAAGTATATTTAGCTTTATTAGTTTTTGTATCTTTAAAAATATTTTCAAAAATACTTGTAAGTCATATATGTTTTATATTTTCATATTGTTTATCTGTAGCTGTTTCATCTATTCTATCTATTCTTTCATTTGAACTAATATTATCAGCCATATAAACTATCCAAGCTAAATTTTTTGTATTATCATTTTCAAAATTGTAGTTTTTCCAATCTCTTGCATGATGTAAAGATGCAATTAATCATATTTGTTTCCATAAATCATTAAAATCATTATCAAGCATAAACTCAAAAACTTGTTGAGCATGAGCTATTTGATAAGGATTGAATCAATTTTTTGTTTTTGAATTTAAATTTCTATTCTGTCATCATCTTCGCATAAGTTTCCCTAAATCATGAAGATAACTAGCTATTATTATTTTGTACAAATCTATATTTTTATTCATTTATTTAAATATTAATTTATTTAATTAAATCATTTATTATTTTTAATGTATTATCTTCTTTTTCAATTAATTTATCTAAATTTTTTAGATGTACTATAGGAACACCTAAAGTATCAAATAAGGCTTTTCCAATTCTATTTTTTAAATTATATGGTGATGTATATGATTCAATAAAATCATAAGCTTCATTAAACTCTCAATCAATATATTTTGATATCATATATCAGTATACATTTTTAGTTTCTTCTACATCAAAATGTGATATATCATCAATATCAATATCAATATAATTAATTGATACAATTTCTTCTTCAGAAATAACTTTTTCAATAGCATCATCAACAGTATTTTTGAACATATTAAATTCCATTCTAAATGAATTTAAAAGACTCTCTTTATTAATTCTATTCTCTTTAACTATTGATTTTAATTCAATTAAATATTCTTCAGGTATATCATATGTATTAAGTAAAATCTCTATTGTATATATATTATTTTTAATATTCATAACACTAATTAAAATATTTATATATAAATTTGGAGAATCAAAAATAGTTTTTGAAAGATTATAAGCAATATCAATATATTTTAAGCAAGTTCAGTAATCTCAAATATGACAAGAATATATTGCAACTCCAAGTATATTTTTATTTAATTTTTTTACATTATCTTTAAGATAGATAATATCTGTATTAATATTTACTGATTTATCTAATTGAAAATGTTCGTAATCATTTAAAATATCATTAACTTCATAAACAATTTTTTTAAATTCATCATCATTATAATAATAATCAAATATATTTTCATATTTTTTAATTCAATCTTTAATTATATTAGGTATTTCTTCATTTTCAAAAAGATTTTCATAATATTCATAATCAGGATTATAATCACCAAAATCATATCAAAAATATGAATTTTCATAAAAACTAAATATTTTTCAAGGTGTAAATCAATCTTCACTATTATTATCTAAACTAAAAAGATCTCATTCTCATAATTCTAAAAAATACTCATTAATTACATAAAGTCAATTTTCTTCTTTAGGTAAATTTTCTACATAATTGACTAACTCAAGTTTAGAAGTATCATAATCAGGTATATTATGTGATCTATGAAGATAAATAAATCATACTATAAATAATAGTACTATAGAAACTATAAATACAAACAATATTTTTTTAAAAATTTTCATTTTATTTAAAATAAGTATCAAAAGTTAAAGCTATTTTCTATTTTATAATAAGTTCATTTAAGTTTTTCATTTGTGTAAATCAAAGATCATGGATATACAAAATTCATATTTCATTTAAATATATTTTTTTGTGTTGTTTTGGTATTTTTATTTTGTATATCTAAATTTGATTTATTAAGATCAAAAGTTTTTATTTCTTCTTGTGTTGGCAAATAATTATTTAATATATAATATATTCATTCTTTTTTCATATTTTCTATATAATCAAATAATTCTTTTTCTTTATCGTTCAAATCCTCCAATAAGATAGTTTTTATTTTTCAATATCATATTGATTTATATTTCCCAAAACCAACAGTATTAAATATAATTTGCATACTATTATAAAATTTTTGTCGCATATTTTCATCATATATTTTTATATACAAAACTATATTTTCATCAAAATAATTTATATTTTCCAATACATAAGGTGTAGTTTCTCATAAATTAAATCTTGTTGTAAAGTTTTTGAAATGTGAATTTATTTTATATGATGGAATATTTGATTTAAATTTATCTACTAATTTTTTAAATTTTTCAAAATCATCTCACTGAAAAAAATAATCAAAAATATTTTTATCTATAGGAAAATATTTTATATTTTTATTTATTTTTCTATTTGGTTCATTTTCCAAAATATTATCTAAACTTATATTGCTTCAAATTTTTAATTTAGGATTAAAATAAAAAGGTTTTGGTAAATATCATTCAAAAAATCAATTACTAATCAAAAAAGGAGCATTTCAATTATTAAATTCTTGAAAAATATCTTTTAGATTATCAAAATCTAAAGCAAAAATATATCATAATATAGTATCTGATTCTAATTCAGTAGCAAAACCAGATTTAAAATTTAGTTTAATTTTTTTAATTTGCATATTTAATTTATAATAAATTATTTAAATTCTAATAAAAGCCATCATACAGGATTTCAATTTTCATCAAGATATATACTTTTGTCTCAAACTCAAAATGTCCTAGAACTTTTATGATCCATTATTTTTAATCATTTTCTATGATTAAATTTGTAAATATGGTCTTCCAAAATTTCTTCCCAAAATATTTTGTAAGACAAACTTTTTTTGAACATTCAAATTTTAATAGGATATTTTCATTGATCATATAAATCATTTAACTTATCTATAAAATCAATTCTTATTCAAATATTATCTAAAATTTGTTCTTCTCTTGTTATCAAAATATTTGAATAATCTTTTATTTTCTGAATAAAATCATCTCATAAAGAAATATTTTTTTCATTTGGATATATATCAATTTCTATATCAAACTCTCAAGAATTTATAGATTCCAATATTTGCCATATTCAATGTTCTTTACCTGTATTTGCTTTTTTATTTACTCATAATATTTTTTGAATATATTTTTCATAATTTTTTATTTTAACATCATTGAATCATATAAAATTAAATAATTCATTATCTAATTGTTTATTTAGTGAATTAATATATTCTTTATTTTCTATATTTGAATAATCATTATAAAGTTTGTCATATAAAAAAACAGTCCTAAATATTCCTTTAAGAGTACTTCAAGGTATTATAGGAGTATTAGTAAATTTATCATAAATAAATTTTTTTATTTGTCATTGATTATTTTTTTCTTTTGCATTTTGTAAAACTTTGATAGCTTCTTTTTTAATTTCAATTCTTTCAATAATTTCAAAATTTGAAATATCGATTTTATCTTTTATTATTTCTAATCTTTTAAAATCTCAAAATTGAATACAATTTAATACATCATTAAACTTTTCTTTATTATCAATTTTTTCCAACCAATTATTATTTACAACTAATAATTCATTTCATCTTATAAAAAAATCAAATCTTTCATATAATTCTCAATTATTTATATTTATACTACTAAGTATAGAACAAGAAATTTTTTTCATTTTTTAAAATAAAAATTTTAAATATTAATACATTCTAATTTTTTTTTAAAAAAAGTCAAAACAATTTTTATATTTATTTGAATTTAATATTAATTTATCTATAATACTATATATTTATAATTAAATAATTTTTTAAAACAATGAAAAAAGAAAAAGTATTATTAATATGGTCTTTTGGTACTTCTGATATTTACTTGGATGGTAAATTAATAAGAGATAATTTTTTGTCAAAAACAAAAGATATTGCTAAAAATTTTGATACTTATTACAATGAAAAAAGAATTAATATGAGTATTTTAGAAAATTTTGTAAATGAATTTTATAATAATAAAGAAATAATTATTAAGTGAATTTTTACTGACCAAAATTGATTTGAGCAAGATACAATTTATTTACAAACAATTTTGATGAAATATATTCAAAAATGATCTATTTCATCAAAAATTAAATCTGCTAGAGAACATATAATTTTGGATGAAGCAAGAAGATTTGATATTATCAAAAATAAATTAGATTCTTATTTAAAAAATATACCTACAAATATATTTGAAGAAATAATGATAAATAATACTTCTGGAACTAAATGACTTAGTTCTGCTTTACTTTTTTCATCTTTATTGAATTTTGAATTATGAAAATTATCTTTTTATTATGGTGAACAAATAGATAAAGATACTTTATTTATGAAACAATCAAATATTATATATTTTGTACATAAACAAAATATTGATAATTTTTTGGAAAATAAAGATTTTGAATCTTGTATTTCTTATTTACAAAATAATAATTTAATCTCTTCTTTTAAAAAAGAATTTGATTATTCCAAATATATGTTTGCAAGAATTAATGCTGATTATGATAAATGTAAAGAAATTTATAAAAAATGAAATTTAGATTCCAAATTTGCAATTACTAAAAATACTGTAAATAAAATACAAGAAATGATAAATTGAATAATTTTTACTTTTGATAAAAAAAGATTTATAGAATTTTTGGGTAGAATATATAATTTTACTGATGTAGGACTTAGATTTTTTATAAATAAATTTTTTGAAACTGATTTTGAAAGTATTAAATACAAAGATTTACAAGATTTTGTACAAAAATATCCTGATTTGGAAAAATTTTTGAATAATTATAAAGTAAGATTTAATAATAAAGCTTCTTTTCTTAATTGGAATATAAAAAATTCAGATCATATGATAAAAGAAATATGATTTATAAATACTAAAGTAATGTTGTCATTACTTGATTTTATATCTACTAAAAATTGAGAATATAAAAAATATAAAGATTTTTTTGTGAGATTAGAAAAATTAAATGAATATAGAAACAATACTTTGATAGCTCATTGAATGAATCAAGTAAATGAAAAAATTATTTTTGAAAAATATTGATATGATACTATCAAAACTGATTTTATTGATTTATTGGAAAATATAGTTTGAAAAAATAAATTATGGATTGAGTTTTAATTAAATTATAATACACATAAAAATGTTTATATATCTTACCAAAAATTGACTTAATGTAAGCAAAAAATGATGAAAATTAATAATTTATGATATAAATGATGAAAATACACAAGAAACTCCTATTAGTTTGATAGAATGAGTAGTAATATTTGGTAGAGTGCAACTTACAACAGATGTTATTAGAGAATTTTTGAAATGAAAAGTTCCAGTATTTTTCTTATCCAAACATTGATCATATTTTGGAAAATTGGATAGTTTGGAACAAACTAATGTAGAATTATTATATAATCATATCAAAGCAAGTATGGATAGTGATATTTCGTTGAAATATTCAAAATCTATAATTTCATCAAAAATAAATAATAGTATTGTTATGTTGCAAAGATGGACAAGATTTAAAGAAATTTATTGATGTGAAAATAAAATACAAAAATTAAGAGATTTACAAAAAAATATTGCTGAATGTAATAATTTAGATTCTTTGAGATGATATGAATGAACTTGTGCAAGAATTTATTTTGAATGATTTGCAAAATTTGTAAAAGAACCGTTCAAATTTGAATCAAGAAATCGCAGACCTCCGAAAGATCCAGTAAATGCAATGTTAAGTTTGTGATATACATTATTGGCACAAACTATACAAATGATATTGGATATACAATGAGTTAATACTCAAATTTGATTTTTTCATCAACCAAAAGATTTAAGAACTTTATTAGTTTTGGATATGATGGAAATGTATAGAGCTTGGATAGTAGATGATATGATTTTGAAAATTATAGAAAATTGAAAAATTAAATTGGAAAATTTTCAAATAATTGAAGAAAATCCAAAAAGACCTGTTTTGTTAGATGATGATTGATTAAAAATTTTTCTTACAGAGTATTACAAAACTATATTTAAGTGAAAAGATGAAATGAGTATTCATAATACTATGAAAAAACTTAAAACAATAGAAATAAATATAGAAGAATTTAAACAAACTTTAGTAAAAAAAACTTTTGATTATGAGGGTTTTAAGATTAAGTAATGAAAAAATGTATTTAAGTATAAGTTATGATATTAGCAATACTAAAGCAAGAAATAGAATAGTAAAATTGCTTGAAAGTTATGGTTTCAGAGTACAAAAATCAGTTTTTGAAGTGCAATTAAATGAAAGACAATTTAAAATTTTGAAAAAACAATTGCAAAAAATTTTGGATCGAGCCAAAAAACAATATCCAGAAGAACATAATAATGTAGATTCTATAAAATTTTATGTATTGTCAAAAATTTGAGAATGAAGTTTGGATGGTAGAATAGATGGATTATGAAGTGGTTATGAAAAAATTTATTTTGAAGAATTTATGATAATATAACAAAAATATATTTAAATCTATTAATCAATCCAAAAAGTATTTGAACAATAATCACATTTGATGTATGATTCTTTTTTACATTTTTTTTGAATTTTAGCTCAACAATTAGGACAAATAATATTATTTAATTTAGTATTATTTTGTTTTGATGATTTGGTAAAACATTTCAATACAATGTAAGGTGCTCAAAAAAGGGAACTAATAATTAATCGACCAAAAACAACTTCAATTTCAAATCCTTCTTGTCCTGAGATAAAGGCTATAAAAAATAATAAAGAAATAAATAAACAAATATAAAAAGGTATTTGTAAAATAATTAATATTGTATTTTTTATTTTTATTCACATATTATATTTAATTTTAATAATTAAAAGTATAAAAAATATTATTTATAATAAAAATTTATAATTCAATTATTGAAAAATACAAGAAATACAAGAAATAATTTAAATAAAATATATTTAAATCTATTAATCAATCCAAAAAGTGCCTAAACAATAATCACATTTGAGATATGATTTATTTTTACATTTTTTGTGAATTTTAGCTCAACAATTAGGACAAATAATATTATTTAATTTAATATTATTACTTAAATCAGTTTTATTACTTAAATCAGTTTTATTACTTAAATCAGTTTTATTACTTAAATCAGTTTTATTACTTAAATCAGTATTATTACTTAAATCAGAATTATCATTTTTTAATGATTTTTTAGAATATTTCGATATAATGTAAGGTGTTCAAAACATGGAACATCGAATAATAATTGCCGAAACAAATTCAAATATTCAATCTTCTTCTGACATATAGCCTATAAGAAATAATAAAAAAAAATGTATTAGTAATATAACTATAATTATCATTGTATTTTTTGTTTTTATTAATTAAAAGTATAATAAAAATTATTATTTAAAATAAAAATTTATAATTCAATTATTGAAAAATACAAGAAATAATTTACTAAAATAAAAAAATAATAAAAAACTTGCAAAATAAAAATAAATTATTATACTGATAAATAGTCTATTGTGTGATGTATTTTATTAGAAAAATAATAAAAAATGTCAAAAATTTCTCGGCATAGTTTAGAACTGGTGTTTCGTGCTGTTGGAGATGAGTTTTGAGAGAAAAAACAAAAAATTAAAAATTTTCTCGGAAAGCTATCTCAGATAGTAGTTCTAAACTGGTCGTAAAATTGTATCGGTAGACTAAAAGCTCGAAATTACGAGCATCGAAACAACAATTTTGATTTATAAACCATTATTTTTTTTTAAGTAGACTAAAAGCTCGAAATTACGAGCATCGAAACTCTCACTCCCAGATTGAAACCCAGGAGAAACTACTCGTAGACTAAAAGCTCGAAATTACGAGCATCGAAACATAATCTCCTCTCCGGAGATTATAAACCCTTTTATTTCTATCAGTAGACTAAAAGCTCGAAATTACGAGCATCGAAACGGAGATTATAAAACTATTAATTCATATTATATTTTTTTTCAGTAGACTAAAAGCTCGAAATTACGAGCATCGAAACAGTATTCTTCAAGTTTAAATGAGCTTTTTCAGTTTTCTGTAGACTAAAAGCTCGAAATTACGAGCATCGAAACCCTCTTCTAATCAATCTGTTTCATTTATGATAATCATATGTTTATTGTAGACTAAAAGCTCGAAATTACGAGCATCGAAACTCAAACCCAAAATTATAAACAATTTCAAGTTCTTCTGTAGACTAAAAGCTCGAAATTACGAGCATCGAAACAATTTGAGGTTCATCAAATCCAAAATTGTTAATAATTTCAAGTAGACTAAAAGCTCGAAATTACGAGCATCGAAACTCAAGAATATCAGTGTTTAATTCAACTGAGCCAGTCCATAGTAGACTAAAAGCTCGAAATTACGAGCATCGAAACCCAAGACATCAAGCAATTGAGTGCCTTCAAGCACCCAAGTAGACTAAAAGCTCGAAATTACGAGCATCGAAACTATCTGCTGCGACTTCAAAATAAAACACTAATTCTCTGTAGACTAAAAGCTCGAAATTACGAGCATCGAAACTTCACAAGTCTCTAGCCGCTTCCAGCATGTCGGAAGCGACTTCGTAGACTAAAAGCTCGAAATTACGAGCATCGAAACTGACCTTTGATTTATAAATCATTTATTGTTTTTAATATAGTAGACTAAAAGCTCGAAATTACGAGCATCGAAACTCTCATACCCGATTTTCTTCAGGTATAAGAAAAAATAGTAGACTAAAAGCTCGAAATTACGAGCATCGAAACCCTCTTCGGAGATTATAAAACTTTTTATTTCTATCGTAGACTAAAAGCTCGAAATTACGAGCATCGAAACTCTGAAGAGGAGGTTATAAATCATTTTATAATTATCTCTTTGTAGACTAAAAGCTCGAAATTACGAGCATCGAAACAAATAACAACTCTTCAACCTCTTCTACACCATCATTCTGTAGACTAAAAGCTCGAAATTACGAGCATCGAAACCAAAAGCTTTCTTTATTAATTTCAAAGCTTTTTTTGTTCTTTGTAGACTAAAAGCTCGAAATTACGAGCATCGAAACTGGGGACACTTACTTTTATAAATCATTATTATATTTTTGTAGACTAAAAGCTCGAAATTACGAGCATCGAAACCGGTCTCGTCCAAAGACGAAGCCAATAGCTTAATGACTTGTAGACTAAAAGCTCGAAATTACGAGCATCGAAAAAGATTAGATTAAATTTTACTTGACTTTTTTAAAAAAAAATGTATATACAATATACATTCAAAGCTAATTGTTATGGAGGCAAGAAATGTTTTACAAAAAGAAAGATGTTTATGATATTTACAATTCAATCCAAGAAGAGACATTTATACAAAAAATACTTTTTTATGTATTTGTAATAGTGTCTCTTATGGTTTTGTTTTGTGGGTTTTCTTTTTTGGTGTTTCTTACACACTTTATAATAAAAATATTTAATCATATGATTTTATCATAGATTAATAAGTATTACTCTCATGCGGATTTCCATGAGAGTTTTTTTAAATAAAAAATTAATTAAAAAAAATTAATTAAAAATATTAAATTAAATAATTTTTAATTAATCATAAAAAATCTCTAAATATTTTAAAACAAAAAAATAATTATTTATTATTTTTTAAATTATACTGTAATATTAAAAGGATTTACTCACCAAAACCTTGCTAAATCCAAAAAGATTATATAAACTCATAAAGACATAAGTAAGACAAAAAATACTATATTAAAATAATTTTCTATAACAAAATATTTTTCTGGATGAAATTTTCAAATTGATTGAATAATAACTCATACTGCTCTACCTCAATCTAATGCTGGGAAAGGTAAAATATTAAATATAGCTAATGCTAAACTTATAATACCTCCAAAAGCAATATATTGCCAAATAGAATTAGATAAAATCATTTCTCAAACTTTTACTGCTCATACAGGTCATGAAAGATTTTCTACAGCTTCTTTTGCTTGTTTTCAATCAAAAGTTAATAATTTTTGTCAAATATTTCATAATACATGAAAAGTAATTCTTGTTTGTGAAAATATTTCACTGACTCAAGCTATAGATCATTCAATAAATCACATTTGTACGACTTGTAATTTATCAATAAATTCTTCTCATCTTATACTAGGAATAGGATATATTCAAAATTGACATAATTCATTATTTATATTAATATCTGAATAATCTATTATATTACCATCTCTAAGTATTTGCATTGATATATTTTTATTACATAATCATTCTTTTTTAAAATAATTAATATGTGAGTCTTTTTTAAAATAATGAGGAGAAAATTTTAATAAATTAATATCTTCTCAGTTTATTGATAAAATAATATCATTATCTTGTATTCATACTTCTTCTGCAATTGTTCAAGTTGCCAAAAAAACTTCCAATTGAATACTCTCAATTCATCATTCAAAAAGATTATTTTCTTTTACAAATGTATAATCTGGCATTAAATAACTATTTGTATTTATTCATATTTCTCAATCTGGAATTATTCATATAGGTTGTATTCATTTCCAAAAAGCAACTGAAAAAAATAACCAAGCAAAAAATAGGTTAACTAAAACTCATCAAAATAAAATTAATAATTTTTTTCATAATGATTGAGTTATAAAACTATCTTTTGCATAAAAACTTCATTCATCATCTGGATCTTCTCATTTCAACCTTACAAATCATCAAAGAGGTAATCGATTTATTGTATATTCTGTTCATGATTTATCAGTATATATTTTGAATGCTTTTGGAGGTATTCATAGTCAAAATTCCAAAACTTTTACTCAAGATTTTTTGGCAGCAATAAAATGTCATAATTCATGAACTATTACTAAAAACATAAACAATAAAAATCATGCTATAATAGCTATCCACATATTTAATTTAAATTAAAATTATAAAAAACAATACAAAAAAATTTGTACTTAAATATATATAAATATTTTTATATCATAATCAATATATATTTATTTTAAATAAAAATAATGTATAATAAATTTTATGAATTTAATTAATAGGTTGTAAGTTACTTAATTACTACAATTCTCTTAATTTAACTTTTTAAGTCTTACTTTTTGTAATAAAAAAAGCAAACTTAATGAAATAATATATTATAAATATTAAATACAAGTATATAGTGTTATAATTGATCCAAAGATGTTAAAAAAAATCTTATTGAAAGATCATAAAAATCTGATAATTAAGAATTTCATATTCCTATATGACAATTTATCAAAAACAAAACTGATTTTTTTTGAAATTAATAAATTCAAATACAATATATATGTAAAGAAATTGATTAAATAAGACATTTTGAAAAATTACAAAAATCTTGATTATATAATAAAACTATATTCTTCACTAAAGAGAAAAACACTTTTTTAAATTAAAATAATAAATTAAAATAATAAATTAAAATACAATTATTTTTACAATATCTCATTCATTATTTTTTTTGTTATATCTTCTTTTTTCATCATTTCTCAATTTATAGTACAATCAATTTTTATCCAATCATCAAAAATATCTACAATTTCATTTGCTGTTTTACAAGCATTTTTTATATGATTTATATCTTCTTCATGTATATCCATTTTTTTTCAATTTTTTATATAATTTCTATTTTCTTTTTTTAAAACTAAATTTTGACTATTTTCAGGATTTATATTTAAAAATATAATTTTATCCGCTTTTGGTATTCCAAAAATTTCAAATTCAAGCTCATATAACCATTTTATAAATTCTTTTACTTCTTCTGATTTTTTTATTTTACAAGCTTGATGAATCATATTTGCTGATACATATCTATTTGAAATTATATAATCATATTTTCCAAAATCTTTAACTATTTCATTCATTGCATCATATCTATCTATTGCATAAAATATTGATGCTAATTTTGCAGAAACATTTTTTCAATATCATCAATTCAAATACTTTTCTACAAAATATGCAGAATTATTACCATATCTAGGAAAATCAAGAATTAATACTTTTTTTCATTTATCTTTCAATTCTTTTTTTATTAAATCTACTTGAGTTTTTTTACCACTTCAATCTACACCATCAATAACTACAAACATAATAAATTTTAATTTTTTTTAACATTACTAAATCCCTTTCATTATAATTTTTTCTTTCACAAAATCAACATCTTTTCCTCGCCCGGGCGGGAATAAAAAAAACTAGAAGTAATTATTTCTAGTTTTTTAGTAATATTTAATATCTTAAAAT
>NZ_JAEDAM010000059.1 GCF_018420025.1 Candidatus Vampirococcus lugosii
ATTATAACACTATTTTTTAATTGAGTTTGGATTTCTGATCCTCATAATTGATATAGAGTAATTAATATACAAGCATTAAAAAAAATTAAAATTACAAGTGATTGAATGACTTATGCATCTGAAATTTTGGATAGTATTAGAATTAATAAGTTTGAATATAAAGAAATTCCTGTAAATATTAATTATACTGATTATAGTATAAAAAAATGACAAAAAAATTTAAATGCATTCAAAATATTAATAGAATTAATTTATAAAAAACTTTTTTTTAGATAAGTAAAATTTAATTTATTTAGAATTAATAATATTTTATGAGAATAATAAGTAAAAATAAACAAGCATTATTAAATTATGATATAGTAGAAAAATTTGAAACTTGAATAGTATTGAAATGATTTGAAGTTAAAGCAATAAAAACTTGAAATATTAATATAAAAGAATCTATAGTAAAAATTTATAATGATGGACAAATATATATTACAAATATGTCCGTTCCTTTATACAAAAAAACAAATTTCAAAATAGTTTCATGGTATGAACCTAAAGGAACTAGGAAATTGTTGATGCATAAAAGACAAATAAGAAAATTAGCTGAAAGAACTCACAAAACATGACTTACTATGATAGCATTAAAAATTTATGAAAATAAAAAAAACTTGATAAAAATTGAAATATGACTTGGCAAATTGAGAAAAAAAGTAGAAAAAAAACAAATTCTTAAAGAAAGGGATGTAAATAAACAAGCTCAAAGAGATATAAAAAATTTAAGAATTTAAAAATTTAAATTGCAAAATAAAAAAAATATATTATAATATATTATCAATTAATTTTTTTATTATTAAATAATTATATAAATGTTAATATTATTAGCCTTGATAATAGTAAGTATAGGTTGAGCAATAGTTTTTACTGTATACTCGCTATTTAATCCATTTATAGAAAATATGGGAGATATAAAAAATTATAATATAGCATATTATTGAGCTATTTCTTCATTGGAAAGATGAAATTTAGCTTTAAGATACCGCGATGCATGATTTGAATGATCTTGATGATGGACATGAACAACTGATTTTGGTCCAAATAGTGATCATCTTAAAAATGATTATTGAAGACTTGCAACTCAAAATAATTCAATGTACTGGGAAATTAAATCTAGAGAATGAATCACTATTCCTAGTGCTTGAGATTGAAATGTTGATTTAGCTTTACAATATACTTGAACAACATATGAACATAGTAAAGATTACAATAAACTTTGATATAATATGATTGAAGAATTTATTTTGACTTTAGATGATACTAATGAAAATGATGCATATTCTTCAAGCACTACTTCAAATAAAAATATTGTTAATTTAGATTGAATAGATGCAACATTTAGACTACCTCCTTATATTAAAGATAAATTTTCTGGTCCTACTAATCCATTATGTACTTTGGCTGATTGTGATCTTTCATGAGATTGAATAGATAATGATATAGTTGTAAATTGGGATATATCTGGTAAACATAATAGTAATAATTTTAGTTTAAAACCTAGTATAGAAGTTAGTTATGCTGCTGGAAGTGTGTGAAATAAAGATACTGCTATTAGAGAAACTCATGTTAATAATGATAAAACAATAGAATTTTATAATTCAATGAATCCTACTTCATCTTTACCTTCTCATGATCCTGATAAAAACAATATAATTCCGTCAAATCATGCTTTTTCTGGATCAAATTTTGACTATATTTTTAGTAATACTAATGAAGATCTTAGTATTAGTTTTTCATTAGTAAATTTATTAGCAACTAGTGTTATGTATGATTCTAACAATAGAATTTATCCTTTTTTGGAATACAAAATTAAATTTGATTGAGTAAGTGAAGTACCAGCTCGTTTTTATAATATAAGTTGAATATGAGAAGTTTGAGAATATCAAGTAAAAATAATACAGAGAAAACCTACAAGTGAAAGAAATATTGCATCTGATTTTACTATATTGTTTTAAACAATATTGTTTAATATTTAAATTTAAAATATGTATATATATTGAAATGAAATTTGACAAGAAGTTTTACAAAAACATTTTTCAAGTTTGTTTAATTGAGAAGATTTAGTAAATTTTTTTATATTATCTTGAGCTAGTTGAGTTTGAAAAAAAACTTTAATAAAAAAACTTGCCAAAGAATATTTATGAAAATATTATGATAGTGATTTTTTTGTTATTAAAGATTATACTAAATATTTATGAAAAAAACATTCTTTAAAAATTGGGGAAGATTGAAAACTAAAAAGTATTGAATTATTAAATAAAGAAAAAGTTGTTGATTATACAGTAAGATGGATTATAGAATGGTTAAGTAAAACTTCACCTAGTGCTTTCAAAATACTTTTGATAGAAAATATTGATAGATTGACGGCAGAAGCTGGAAATGCACTACTAAAAACATTTGAAGAATCTACAAATAAAATAATATTAATATGAACTACTCAAAATCATAAAAATTTATTAAATACTATTTTATCCAGAGCTAATATAATTAAATTTGAAGAATCTTGAAAAGAAAATCTAAAAAAATATTTAGATGAAAATTTTGGTAATATTGATGATTCTTCCAAAGAAATTTTGTGTAAATTGTCTTGAAATAGAATTTGAATATCATATCATTTATTAAATGATTTTAGTAAGTGAGATTTTACATTTTCTGATATAAAAAATAATTTTGATAAATTTATAAAATTATCAAAATATGAATGATTTTATAATGAAAAAATTTCTATATTAAAAATATTTAGTAAATATAATATACTTGAAATTATATTTGATTGACTTATTCATTATTATGAATCTTTAAATAATTATATTATAGTTGATAAAATAATTTATTGTAAAAAATTATTATCAGCTAATGTTTGATTAGAGAATATATTATTTTATTTTGTGTTATCATTAGATAAATTAAATGTTAAAGAAAATAAATAGATTGAATCGTAAAGATATAAATTTTTTGTTTAGAAATCAAAATATTATT
This sequence comes from Candidatus Vampirococcus lugosii, assembly GCF_018420025.1. Taxonomy (GTDB): domain Bacteria; phylum Patescibacteriota; class Gracilibacteria; order Absconditabacterales; family Absconditicoccaceae; genus Vampirococcus; species Vampirococcus lugosii. Next base: position 3,022 of record NZ_JAEDAM010000059.1, read on the forward strand.
TATTGAAAATATTTTTCCTTTTTTTATTATAAACAATATCCAAATAGAAAATATAATCAATTTTCTATACAAGTTCCAACTAAACTTTCAAAACTTGCAGTAGATAGAAATTATATAAAAAGAATTCTTATGCATTATATAAGAGAAAATTCATATGATATAAATAAATTTGGTGACAAATATTACAAAATATTTGTAATATTCAATAAAAAATATATTCCTGAATTTAAAAAAAAGATTGAAACAAAAGAAAAAAAAGTTATATATAAAACTATTATAGAAAATTTTAGATTTAGTTTTAACAATATTAACATTAAATTATGAAACAAGTAAAAAATAAATTCACCAAATTATTAGATAAATGAATGAATAAAATTTCTAATATAAAAAATGAAAAAGAAAAAGAATTTGAAAAAATTGAAAAAATAGATAAACAAATTGAAGAGAATAAAAATAAAAAAACAAAATTACCAAAATTTGATTTAGATAAATCAGATAAAAATGATACTAGTAGATTTTTGAAATTTTGGTTGATATGAGCAATGGTTGCATATATATCTTTTGTAGTTTTCAATTCATTAAATTTATTATATTTGATTATTGCTGCATATATAATATCTATTGCTATGGAAATACTTATTGAAGGCTTTCAAAAATTTTTACCTAGAGTATTATGAATAATAATTTCTTATTTATTATTATTAGTTTTATTATTAAGTTGATTTATAATAATAATTCCTTTTGTATTAGCTCAAAGTGCTGATATAATGCAATCATTTATAGATATAATATCTTGAATTCAAAATGATTTAAAATCAAATTGATTGGAGTATGTAATTAGTAATTCAAATTTCATTCCTTGATTTTTGAAAAATACGATTTTGGATCAAATTAATGACAGAAGTGTTATAATAGCGATTCAAACTGCTATTCAAGATAATATTAGTCAAATTGCTAGTATATGAACTGGTTTTATAAATAATGTATGATCTATTGCCGTTAATATAATTTGATGATTTTTTTCTGCTATATCTCAAGTATTATTAGTTTTTGTATTAGCAATATTCTTATCTCTTCAAAAAGATTCTGTTATGAATTTTATATGAGCAATGTCATCCAACAAAGATTATGTAATAATTAAATTAAAAAAACTTTACAAAAAATTATGATTTTGGTTAAAATGACAATTTTTATTAAGTATATTTATATTTATTACAGTATTTATTTTATTGAATACAATATCATTTTTTGGGATGGATTTACCAAATAAATTTACTTTAGCATTAATTTCTTGATTAACTGAATTTATTCCTATTTTGGGACCTGTACTTGGTGCTATACCTGCTATGTTGGTAGCTATTTCTGAATTTTGATTTATATGATTTATTACAATTGTTGTTATATATACTTTGATACAAGGATTTGAAAATTATATATTAGTTCCTTTAGTTATGAATCAAGCTTTATGAGTAAGTCCTCTTTTGATAATTATAGCTATGTTGCTTTGATGATCTTTAATGTGATTTGTTTGAATAGTTTTGTCAGTTCCTATAGCTGTAATATCTAATTTAATTTTTGAAGATATTATTAAAGAATAATTTTTAATTAAATAAAAATTCATGTATTATGAATATAGAAAAATTCTTGTGAAGTAAAACAAGAGCATGAATATTAAAATATCTTTTATTCAAAAGACAAGGTATTTCTATGAGAGCTTTGGAAAATGATCTAAATTGGTCATTTAGTGCAATAAAAAAGCAAGTTGATAGTCTTTTGGAAGCATGAATTATATTTATTGATAAAGATATTAATAAATGGTCTATATATTTAGATAAAGATATTTCTGATCTAATTAGAAAAATTTTTTTGTATAGTTTAGAATTTGAATTAAAAAAAACATTTGAAAAATATGACACTGTAATTAGTAATTTTTTTTTATGAAAAGTTTTTGGTAATAAAATAGATTATGATATTATTGTAATATACAATATATGTGAAGAAGAAATATTACAACAAATAAAAAAAGATATATCTAATATATTTTCAGATTTTTATATAGAAAATATTGCAGTAGTTTTTATGTCAAGTGAAGACTTCAAAAAAAGATATCGTTTGGCTGATAAATTTGTTCTTTCTGTTATTACAAATTGTAAATAATTTATATTTTTATTATATTTTTATGTCTTTTTATCCAAATAATCCACAATTTTTACATGAAATGGTTATAGATTCTATCTTATCTATACAAAATTATAGGAATTATCCAGAAGGAAAAAATCCAAGAATTATATTTTGTCCTAGTGATTATTATATTTATTCTTCATGAATTATGGCTACAGCTTACAATATTTTATTAAAAAATAAAAAATTAAAAAAAATTATTATTATTTGATATGATCAGAATATTGATTGATTTAATTATATACAGGAAAATAAATTATATAATACTTTATGAGTTTTTCCAGTAGATAATGAATTAAAAAATAAATCAAATTTAGATTTTTTAAATCTAAGAAAAAAAGAAGAAATTAATATGGAAAATATAGATTCTCAACTTCCATTTATCAAAACTACTATCAAATTTGAAACTATTTTTCCTATAATTATTTGAAAAACAAATAAATATATAAAATTAGTAAATTTTCTTAAAAATATTTTGGAAAATGATGAAACTGTATGAATTATTTTTAGTTCAAATCTTTATGAATCAGATAAATATAATAAAAATATAGATATAAATCTAACTAATTCAATAATTAATTTTGATCTCAAAAATATAAATAAATCAATGAGTAAATATTATACTATAATAAAAATATATTCAAATTTATCAAAAAAAATGTGAATGAAACCATTTTTACAACTAAATTTAAATTCATCAAATTTTTGAATTAAACCTGTAAAATGATATTTTAGTTTTGTAAGTTAAAAAATGCCTGCATTAATATTGGAAAATATTCGTAGTTCATATAATGTTGGAAATATTATTCGTACTGCCGATGCATTCAATTTTGATATTATAATTTCTTGATATACTCCCTCTCCCAAAAATAAAACTTCTATTTGTAAAACTTCGCTTTGAGCTGAAAAAAATGTTAAAATTTATGAATTTTATAATACTAAAAAAGCTATTTTATTTGCAAAAGAAAAATATAAATATCTAATTGCATCAGAAATAAATAAATCTGCCAAATCTCTAAATAATTTTGATATAAAAAATAAAAATGATTTAGCTATTGTTTTATGAAATGAAGTAAATTGAGTTTTACAAGAAACTTTATCATTTGTGGATGAAATAATTTATATACCTATGTTTTGAATTAAAGAATCATTAAATGTATGACAAGCATCTAGTATATTAATGTGGGAATATTACAAAAAGTATTTGTAAAAATATTTTATTTTAAAAATAAAAAATATATTATGTTATATTCAATAATTAAAAAAGTTTACAACTCCAAAACAATAAAAAATAATAATTTTAGAAAAATTTTATTTTTCCATAATTTGATTATCAAAAAAATTAATAAATGAAAAAAAATATATAAAATAAATATTTGAGATTTAAAATTAAAATTTAAATCTGATCTTTCAAATTCTTATATGACCAAAATTATTTATATGAGATGATATTATGAAAAAAAAACTTCAAAATATATTATAAATAATCTAAAAAAATGAGATATATTTTTGGATGTATGAGCAAATTTATGATACTACTCATTATTAGCATCAAAAAAAAATTGAGATACTTGAAAAGTTTTTTCTTTTGAACCTGTAAAAAGTAATTATGAAAATTTGATAGAAAATATAAAAATAAATAATTTAAAAAATATAGAATATTTAAATATATGACTTTGAAATGAAAATAAAGAATTTGATATAAATATAAATCCAAACAATATTTGAAATAATTCTGTTTTATTAGATCATAATTATTGATATAAAGAAAAAATAAAAATAAAAAGATTTGATGATTTAAATTTGGATATTGATAAATCAAAAATTAAATTTATTAAAATTGATGTAGAATGATTTGAATATGAAGCTATGAAATGAATGGAAAAACTTATTGATTTAAATAAAAATTTACAAATAATACTTGAATTTTCTCCTGAATTTTATCATCATTTTGATGAAAATTATTGATTAAGATTTGCTCAATTTATATATTCAAAATGATTTGAAACATTTGATATTAACAATAATTTTAAAAAAATTAATTTAATTGACGATAATAATTATATACAAAAAAATATTTTATTAAAAAAATAAAAAATAAAAAAACACTTTAAATAAATTTTTAAAGTGCTTTTTATTAAAACTAATTTATTATAGATTTATTCATTGTCAATTTCATCTTCATCTCATTCATCATTGACCTCTTCTATTTCATTTTCATCATTTTCTCATTCAATTTCAATCCATTTTTCTTTGTCCAATTCATAAT
>NZ_JAEDAM010000013.1 GCF_018420025.1 Candidatus Vampirococcus lugosii
TCTTTTAGTATTGAAGGATTCATAAAATTAAAAATTATATTTTAAATATTTATTAATTTAATTATATATATTATAATTAAATTATAAAAATATATACATTATATATATTTAATATCATTTTATCAAATTATTTTGTATTTAATTTTTGTAATAAAAAACTCTTTAAAAAAAATACAATTTATTTATAATGAAAAAAATATTTTTAATATTTAAAAATAAAAAAATTATGTATAAATTAAAAGATGATATTGTTCAAAAAATAATTGATTGTGAAGTTCAAAGACAAGAAGATGGCTTGGAAATGATAGCAAGTGAGAATTATGTTTCAAAAGAAGTAATGATGGCTTGTAGTAATGTTTTTACAAATAAATATAGTGAATGATATGTTTGAAAAAGATATTATTGATGACAAGAAAATGTTGATCAAATAGAATTATTGGCACAGCAAAGAGCTTTAAAAATATTTAATTTAGATGAAAATGTATGGCATGTAAATGTTCAAGCATTGAGTGGTTGACCTGCTAATTTGGCAGTATATTTATGAGTTTTAAATCCTTGAGATACTATTTTATCAATGGATTTGTCGGCAGGTGGTCATTTGAGTCATTGACATAAATTAAATTGATCTTGAATTTATTACAATATTATTTCTTATTGAGTAAAAAAAGATGATTATCTTATTGATTATGATGATATTGAACAAAAAGCATTAAAATATAAGCCTTCTTTAATTCTAGCATGATTTTCTGCATATCCTAGAGAGATTGATTGGAATATGTTTAACAAAATAGCAAATAAAGTTCAAGAAAAATATTGATATAAACCTATATTGATGGCTGATATAGCTCATATAGCTTGACTTATTGCTTGATGAGTTTCGTCTTCTCCTTTTCCGTATTTTGATATAATTACAAGTACTACTCATAAAACTTTGAGATGACCTAGATGATGAATTATTTTTTGTAAAAAAGAATTTCAAAAAAATATTGATAGATGAGTTTTTCCTTGAATTCAAGGTTGACCTCATGAAAATATAATTGTAGCAAAAGCAGTTGCTTTTGGTGAAATACTAAATTCTGATTTCAAAAAATATACTGAAAATGTAATACAAAATGCGAAGACTTTTGCATATGAATTACAAAAATTATGATGGAATATTATTACTTGATGAACAGATAATCATATAGTTCTTATGGATATTACTACTAAAAATAATAAAGAAACTTGATTATGATGAAAAATTGCTGAAGAAAATTTGGATAATATTGGTATATCTTGTAACAAAAATGTATTACCATTTGATAATAGAAAACCTATGGATCCTAGTTGAATAAGATTTTGAACTTCTGCTATAACAAGTAGATGACTTTGACAAAATGAAATTATTTCTATTGCTCAAATTATAGATCAATCTTTATCAAATATTAACAATCCTGATAAATTAATAAAATTAAAAAGAGAGATTAAAAATATTTGTTCCAAATTTCCTTTAAATTATTAATTAATATTTTTTTACATTAAGTTAATTTAAAAAATAAATGAAATTTCATATTATAGTTTATGGATGTCAAATGAATTATTCTGATAGTGCTAGAATTAGAGCAGTATTGATAAATTGTTGATTTAATTATGTTGAAAATATAGATGAAGCTGATTTAGTTATAATTGATACTTGTTCTGTAAGACAAAAATCTGAAGATAAAGTTTTTGGTAGATTGAAAGAAATTCCAAAAGATAAAAAAATTTGGATAACTTGATGTATGATACAACATAATTTAAATTTGAATAAATTTAATAAGTTTGAAGAAACTGTAAATAATATGTTTAATCTTTGAAATTTTCAATGAAATTTACAAACTAAAGAACCTGTAATTGCTTGATTACAAGAAAAAAGTTTGGATGATATTATTTACAAATTTAATAAACAAAATCCTAATATTGAAAATTGATTAAAGAAAAATATTTTACTTTTGAATAATGCTTTTAATCCTTTGTACAAAAAAATAAAATCTACTTTTAATAATCTTGAATTAATTTTTAGAATTGATGATTTGGGTTATATTCCTGTTATTCTAAAAAAATTGGGTTATAGTATAGATGAAAATAATATAAAAGATATTACAAATGAATATACTTGAATAATACCAAATTGAGCAAATCAATTGCTTGACTACAATTCAAAAGTTGCATATATTCCTATACAGACATGATGTTCTCAATTTTGTGCTTATTGTATAGTTCCTTATGCTAGATGACTTGAAAAAAATAGAAAATTTGAAGATATTATAAATGAAGTAAATTATCATATAAATAATTGAGTACAAGAAATTGTATTAGTTGGACAAATCGTAAATAAACATCCAGATTTTAATAAAATAATAAAAGAAATATTAAAAATAAAATCTTTAAAATGGCTTAGATATACTTCTCCATATCCTACTTATTATAATGATGAATTATTTGATTTACATGAAAATGAAGAAAAACTATGTCCTCATATACATATTCCTGTACAGTCATGATCAAATTCTATTCTTAAAAAAATGTTTAGATGATATACTGTAGAGCAATTTAAAGAATTTATAAACAAAATTCATTCTCTTGGTAGAGATATTAGTATTACTACAGATATTATCATTTGATTTTGTTGAGAAACTCAAGAAGATTTTCAAAAAAGTTTGGAACTTGTTAAATATTCAAAATTTGATATGATTTTTATGTGAATATATTCTACAAGACCAGGAACTATTTGAGCCAAAAGATATATTGATGATATATCACCAAAAGTAAAAAGCGAAAGATGGGATCAAATGAACGAAGAGCTTAAAAAAATATCAAATGAAAATAATCAAAAAGAAATTTGAAAAGTTTATGATGTAATGATTACTAATATTTCAAATTCTGCTATTGCTTATAATGAACAAATGAAAAATATAATTATAGACAAAAATTTAGATAAATTAAAAATATGAGAATTTTATAAAGTAAAAATTGTAAAATGAGCTAGTTTTAATCTTTATGCTGAACTTATATAAATATACAAATTAAAAATATTTATTCATTGAAAATATAATTAAAATATATATACTGATGAAATATAATTTTTAATTATTGAAAATAATTTGATGAAATTTTATGATAGAGTAAATATTGAAGTTTTTTCTTGAAAATGATGAAATTGAGCATCAACTTGAAGAAGGGAGGCAAAAGTTCCTTATTGATGACCTTCTTGATGAGATGGTGGTAGATGATGAAATATAATATTTAGATCTACTTACAATGAAAATACACTTTTGAAATATAGATATCAAAAAATATATAAAGCTCAAAGTGGTAAAAATTGACAGTGAAAAGATATGTATTGAAAATCTTGAGATGATTTAATTTTATATGTTCCAGTTGGAACTTTAATAAAAGATTTGCAAACATGACAAATTTTGAATCATTTTTCTAATGATTGAGAAGAATTTTTGCTTGTAAAATGATGAAGATGAGGTTGGTGAAATATTCATTTCAAAAACTCTATAAATCAATATCCAGAATTTGCACTCTTGTGAGAACCTTGAATACATAAAAAAATTTGTTTGGAACTTCAATTATTGTGAGATTTATGTTTGATAGGTACACCAAGTGTTGGTAAATCTACAATTATTAATTCTGTGAGTAATGCAAAAGCTAAAGTTGCTGATTATCCTTTTACTACATTGATACCAAATTTGTGAATGGTTAAACATTATGAAAAGGATTTTTGTATTGTAGATGTTCCTTGATTAGTTTATTGAGCATCAAGTGGTAAATGACTTTGATATGATTTTTTGAGGCATATATTAAAATCATCTTTATGGACTTTTGTATTTGATGTTTCAAAATATGATGAATGAATTAAAGATTTTTCATTATTATTTGATGAAATAATATGATATTTAAATTTTAGATATATTTGAACTAATGAATTTTGAGAAAAAATTGATTTATTGTATTTTGATATAGAAAATGATGAAAATTGAATATTATTTATTTGTAAGTGTAAATTTAATGATTGAAATAAAAAAATTATATTTAAAAAATATATTAATTTTGTGGTAAATAAATTAGATTTATTAAATGATGAAGAAATAGTAAAAGAATATAATGATAGACTTTTGTATGAAATATCTATTTATATAAAAAAATATACTGATAAAAAAATTATTAATGAAATTATTGAAAAAAATATAACATATATTTCTGCAGTAAATAAATTCGGTATACAGAATTTCTTGGATAATTCATATAATTTAGTGAAATTTGATTATTGAATAAGTATTTATGATGATATAAAATATAATGATAATTTAAGTATTAAATCTTATATAAAAAATATTACACAGATTATTAAAGAAGAATTATTACAATGATGATATATTGAAGAAAATTTTGAAAATCAAATTTGGGAAGTATATGAAAACGAGTTTTCATATTTTTCTTATATACTTCCTTGGTGAAATGAACAAGCAGAAAAACGATTTTGGGACAAAATGAATAAAGAATGAATACTTACTTGGTTTCATAAAAATTGAATAAAATATTGAGATGTTTTTAAAGTTATAAATAATTATAATTTAGATCCGATATATATTAAATATGAATAAAAATGAAAAAAATGTTTTAAAAAATTCAAAATTTAATTCAAGATTTATAAGATATACAGTTTTTTTTCTTACATTATTTATGTCTATTGGTGCTATTAGAAGTTATATTCAGTATTATAATACTATATTGTCTATTAATGAAACTATAAATGAATCACAAGAATATTATTTGGAAACTTCTTTTATGACAAATTTTGAACTTCCTTATTTGGAAAGTGATTTGGCTCGTAAATTAATAGCACACGAATCTTGAATACCAGAACAAAATGAAAAAATAATAAGATTTGAAAATCAAATAAAAAAAAATATTGATAATGATATAAAAAAAGAAGAAATACAAGAAATAGAACAAAAAGAAGAAATTATTAAAATTATATCTCCTAAAGATTCTTGGAACCATTTTTTGAATTGAAAAATTAATAATATTGATTTTTTGGAAAAAATTAGTAAACTTAATTTAAATTAATATTTATTTAAAAAAATTACAAATAAAATGTTTAAATTAATTGTTTATGTTTTAATTATTTTTTTTCTTAATATAAATTTTTCTTTTTCATCACAAGATTGGTCTGATGCTGAAACTGATCCTAAATGAATAATTGATGCTGTACAATCAGATGTACAAGATACTGAACTTGATAATGTAGGTTGAGATTGAGTATATTGAGTTTTGGATTCACTAAGACAAAATGTTTGACCATATATAAATTGGATTGTTTTTATTGGTTTGTCTGTTGCTGTAATTTTGATAATTTATAATTGAATATTATTGATTACACAATCAATGGATGAAAGTGTTTTGTGAAAAGTTAAAACTAGAATTACTTATTTAGTTTTTTGAGTTATTATACTTACTTGATTTTATTTCATATTAGCAATTGTTTGATCTATTATAGCAAATGTTGCTGGTTAATTATATTGAAATATCTTGTAATATATATTAGTGATTTATAAAAATAAATTTTTTTAATAAATGAAAGATTATTGATTTAAAATAAAAGTATCCGACTTATTATTGAATATAGGTAGTGAAGATAAAATAAAATTTGAAAATAAATTTGTTGATTCAATAGATAATTTAACAGAAGATTGAATTGAATGAATAGTAAATCTTGAATGATTAGATCATAAAACTGTAAGAGTTAGATTAGAAAAATTAAAATGCAATTTGCAAGAAATTTGTGAATTAAGTTGAGAGAAATTTTTATTGGAAATAAATGTTTCTGATTTTGAAATGAATTTTTTGGCATTAGATTTGCAAGAAATAATTGAAAATTATGGCGACGAATTTTGACAAATAGATATTAAAAATTTAACTATAGATATAAGTGATATGATATATCAAGCTATACAATTAAATAAACCTATAAGTATTAGATCAGAAAAATACTCAAAAATAAATGATATAAAAAATGAAGATTATACAAGTAATCTTAATACTATTAATTGGATTTATAAGAATAAATAAAAAATAAATATTTAATAAATTAAATTTGTAAAAATATGAAAATAGCTTCTTGGAATGTAAATTGAATAAGAGCAGTTATAAAAAAATGATTACTAGATTGGATAAATGATAATGAATTTGATATATTTTGTCTACAAGAAACTAAAGCTTTTGAAAATCAAATACCAAAAGAACTTTATACTGTTTTGGATAAATATTCTTATATATGGCATAATTGAACTAGAGCAGGTTATTCATGAGTTGCAACATTTTTTAAGAAAAAACCTAATTCTAATAATAATAAATTGTTTTTTTGTGAAATTTTTGAACAAGATTGAAGAATAATTGAAACTGAATATGATGATTTTGTCTTATTAAATATATATTTTCCAAATTGATGAACAAAATCAAATTGAGATGAAATGTTATCTCATAAATTAAATTTTTATAAAAACTTAATTGAATATGTAAACAATATTTTAAAAGAATGAAAAGAAGTTATTATTGCTTGAGATTTTAATATTGCACATACAGAAATAGATTTAGCTAGACCGAAAGACAATAAAAATTCAATATGATTTTTACCCATTGAAAGACAATATTTAGATTTATTACATAATGAATGATATATAGATGTTTTTAGATATTTTAATCCTGAATTATTGGATAAATATACTTGGTGGAGTTATAGAGCTTGAGCTAGACCTAGAAATGTAGGTTGGAGAATAGATTATTTTTTTGTCTCAAAATGATTGTTATCAAAAATAAACAATGTATATCATCAAGACCAAATTTTGGGTTCTGATCATTGTCCCATAGTTTTAGAATTTTAGTTGTGCGACATATTTTTAAATATTTTTTCTCAAATAGAAATTTTGTTAAAGAATTTAAAAAAGGAATGGAATTTTTATCTTTTTATTTTAATTAGGGGTTAAGCGGATATTTTTTGCTCCAAGTATTCGCAAAAAATGTTTATTTATTTTAAATGTAGAAAATTTTTAAGAAATTGTTATATATAGACATAAGAATATTTAATCATTCAAACTAAAAAAGTTATGAAATTTATTGATTTATTTGCAGGAATTGGAGGAATTAAAATAGCATTGGAAAATGCTGGTTTTCAGTGTGTTTTCTCTAATGATATTGATAATTATTGTAAAATAACTTTTGATATAAATTTTTCAGAAATATTTGAAATAGAAAAACAAATGTTTTTAGGTGATATAAATAAAATATCAACTCAAAAAATTCCAGATTTTGACCTTTTATGTGGAGGTTTTCCTTGTCAACCTTTTTCTGTTGCAGGTTATAGACAAGGTTTTAAAGATGAAAAAGGTAGAGGTAATGTTTTTTTTGATATTATAAGAATATTAAAAGATAAAAAACCTAAAGCATTTTTATTAGAAAATGTAAAAAATTTAAAATCACATGATAAAGGAAATACAATAAAAGTTATTTATGAAGAATTGGAAAAACTTGGATATAAAGTTATTGATAAAGTTATGAATGCAATGGAATATGGTAATATTCCACAAAACAGAGAAAGAATTTATATTGTTGGTTTTTTAGATCAAAAATCTTTTAATAACTTTAAATTTCCTACAAAGATACCTCTTGAAAAAAATATTCACGATTGTTTAGAAAAAAATATCGATAAAAAGTATTATTATAATGAAAAACCACTATATAAAAAAATAAAAAATGATATTACAAAAAAAGATACTGTTTATCAGTGGAGAAGAAAATATGTTAGAGAAAATAAAAATGGTGTTTGCCCTACTTTAACAGCAAATATGGGTATGGGGGGGCATAATGTTCCAATAATTTTAGATGATAATGGAATTAGAAAATTAACACCAAGAGAATGTGCAAATTTTCAAGGTTTTCCTGATAATTATATTTTGCCTAAAATTGCTGATTCTCAGCTTTATAAACAGTTTGGAAATTCTGTTGTAATTCCAGTAGTACAAAGAATTGCTGAAAATATGAAAAAGGCTTTATAAATTTACTGTTTAATAATATAAAAATATGAATTATTATAAATTAACATTAGAAGACTTTAAAAGAGTATTTGAGTTTGGAACAAATTATTACATTGATCCATCTAAAAATACTACAGGTAGAACAACAGGAGAACCAAGAGGGCTCGGTGCTATTCTTGATGCATTTACTTTAGGTAAATTGACAGAAATTGGAGTTGAAAAAATTTTATGGGAACATAATAATCATAAAAAATATATTTTAGATTTTGATATAAAATCTAATTCACAAGTGAAAGATGAACCAGATATTATACAAATAAATGAAAGTCAAATAAGCAGAGAACCTAATATTTTTATTGAAATTAAAAATACTTCTGACAACGATCGTTGGATAGGTTTAACTGAAGAACAATTTAACACAATAAAAAGAAGTGCTGAAAATAGAAAAATATATATGATCTATGCTTCGATTCATTCTGATACTATTGAAAACAATCCAAAAACAACAGATTTGACAGGAATGTTTTTTAAAGAAATTGAAGATCAAAATAAAAGTGTTATTTTTCAAAAATTTGCTAGTTTAAATGCAAAATGCAAAATTGAATTTATAATTTCTTCAGATGATTTAATAAATTTTGCATTTCCTTTTGAAAGAGGAATGAATATGTATGAAACAAATCTTTTTGAAGAGAAAAAGATAACCTCTTTTTATTCACAAGGAGGAACAAAAATCAGAAAAGATATTTTGAATATTAAAGAATTTAATAAATTTAATGGCATAAAAAAATTAGAAATATCTAACGGGATTCTTATAGAAAAAAAAGAAATTTCAGAATTTGAAATAAAAGGTGATTTTAAACTAATTACAAAAAAGAAAAAAACTTATATTGAATGTCTTTCTGATGTATTTATTAAAAATGAAATATTTGGTAAATTCCAATTGAAAAGTAAAAAGTTTTATAGTTTTAATTTAGCGACAGTTGGAAGAGATCCTAAATTAAAAAGAAATAATTTATTTATTGCGAAAAATAGAATTTATCAACTTATAGATGATCAATCAATTAGAAATCCACAAGATATATTAGTAGAAATTGCAAATAATATTTAAAATAAGGTGTTTTTCTTTTTTCAAGAGGGGTTAGTTTTCGGGATCGTTGCACTTTCGCTCCTAATGTCGCTCACCCTCGCACAACAGCATATATATCTTTTGATATTTATTTTAAATAAAAATTATTAATGAAAACTATATTACTAATTTTGAAACATGAAAAAAATTTATAAAAATTTACTTTTTTTTATCTTATTAATTTTATTTTGTATTTTTTTGTATATAATTTATTTGTTATGACCAGAAAATATAGTAAATTATATATGAGTTCAAAATACATATTTATTTATTTTTATATATTGACTTATAGCATGAGTTTTCTTTTTGACTGCAACAAGTTTTTATATAAGTTTAGGAACATTTGTAATTTGATGAGCTAATTTATATTTACTTGCTTTTATTGCTTCTTTTAGTTTGACATTATGAGATACACTTTTTTATTTTTTTTGAAAAAAATCTAGAAAATTATCAAAAGAATCAAATTTTAACAAAAAAATTGAAAAATTCACTAATCGAATAAAAAATAAATCAGATACTATTATATTTATGTTTATATTTTTTTATTGGAGTTTTTTTGCCTTTACCAAATGATATACCTTGATATGCTTTAGGTTTATTAAATTACCCTTTGAAAAAAATAATATTTGCAATATTTTTTTGAAATTTTGTTTATTGTATAATAATATGATTGCTTGCTATTAATTGATTTATGAAATTAACTTAAAAATTTAACATATACTTTCAGGTGCCCAATCTATTTTGAAACCTTTTTTTTGTATATTTAATTTTGAATAAATTATTTCCATAAATTCTCTCAAATTCTCTCATTTTAGTATAATATTATATCTATATTTTCAAAACATTTTGTATATCATAGCTGGTGTAGAATATATTTCTATATCTTCTGCTCAATATTTTTTTTTCAAATATAATATTTCTTTATATAATAAATCTACTTTTTTGAATAATTTTTCTTCAATTTCATCTTTGTATAATATACTACATATTTGAGTATATGGAGGATATGTAAAATCTTTTCTAAATTTTAATTCTTCTTTTTTGAAATTTTCAAAATCTAATCTTATTCAATTTATAATACTATGATTTTCAGGATTAAATGTTTGTATGAAAAAATTTTTGGAATTTAAATTATTTATTCAATCATAAATAAATAAGAAATTTTTGTAATTTGAATTGTAATCTGGAATATTTAGTCAAATATCTGCATTCAAAAAAATTATTGCATCAAAATCTATATTTTTACTATCAATTAATGTTGATGTTCATATTATAATATTTATATTTTTTATTTCTTTTTTGCTTTTTATTGATTTATTTATAGAATTTGTATGTTCATTTTGTAATATTTTGCTTTTTACTCAATAATTATCTTCCAATAATTTTTGAATTTTTTCCGTTCAATATCAATATTTATTTATTTGTTTCGATCAGCAATTACTGCAATTTTCTATATTATTATAACTTGTTTTGCATATATGACATAATCAAAAAAAAGATCAATTTTGATCTAGATGATATGTTATTGCTACATCGCAATTTTTACATTTGGGTACAAATCAACAATTATTACATATAGTTCAAGAGCTATGTCATTTTTTATTTACTATAATAGCAATTTTTCAATTATTTTTGCTAAATTTATTAATAGCTTTGTTTGCTATCTCAGAAATTACTTTATTATTTTCTTTGGTCATATCTATCAAAAAACATTTTTTATTATTTTTTTCTATAAGTTCATAATTCATATTGCAAAAATTAATTATATTATTAAATATATGTTTATATAATGATTTATTTTTTTATATAAATAGAATTTTTATCTTTTACTAAATTTCTTACAAAATAGTATTTTGTGTTGTAATATAATAAATAAAGTATATACTATATAAAGTATATATTTTATTTTATTATAATATATTTATATATGGAAAATATGACAGAAAGATTTGATTGTACAAAAAATGGAGAAAGTGAATTAATTAAATCAACTAAGAATAATATTTTAAAATTATTTAATTCAGATTTAGAAGCTATAAGATATATTGATGAAGAATTACAAATATTATATGATGAAGTTTATTTAAGAGTTTCTAGGTGAATGTGAAATTTACATGAAGAAGAAAAAGAAAGAGTTGAAAAAGTTAATAAAGAAGTTAATAAATTAAGAAAAGTAAAAGCCGAGATTATGAAAAATAATTAATTTATATAAAAAACTTCAAATCATAACTTTTATTTTTCTTAATTTAAACACCAAGATTTAGATAAGTTTTTTATCAATAAGTTTTTGATTTATACGAATTTCAATTTATTTTTGTCTACTACTGACAATTTAATGTTGTTTGCATATTTTAAACAATTTGTACTTGAAATATGTGTTTTTTTTCTTATTAGTTAATAACTTCTAATGTATCTAGAAATAGAGGTTTAAAATGACTGAAGAAGATATGCTTATTAGATGTCCTGATGGGCTCACAAGAAGATTTCTTATTGTTAAAGAAAAAGGAGTATCTGATATAGAGTATATAGTATATGAACGGGATTATTTTTGTAACAAAAAGATAGGTAAGGTCGAAAATAGCGAATCCGTTCCTGAAGTTATTAGAAGTTATTACCATGAATGATTGTTAAATAGCTTTCATTCTTGTTTAGCCAAGGATTATTTATCCTTGGTTTTTTTATAAATTATTTTTTATAATATACTAAAACTTATAAAAAAGTTGATAAAATTTTGGAAATTATAAAACAAGATTTTTATAATCAAAAAAAATCTATAATAATAAAACTAATTATATGTTTTAGGGATTGTATAG
Organism: Candidatus Vampirococcus lugosii; assembly: GCF_018420025.1. Taxonomy (GTDB): domain Bacteria; phylum Patescibacteriota; class Gracilibacteria; order Absconditabacterales; family Absconditicoccaceae; genus Vampirococcus; species Vampirococcus lugosii. The sequence continues at coordinate 12,000 of NZ_JAEDAM010000013.1, forward strand.
ATTTTATTTTAATATTTGTAATATATAAAATATTTATCAATTAAGATTATGATAAACTTGATCTACATCGTCATTATCTTCAAGTTCATCTATTAATCTATATAATTTTTCTATTCATTTTTCATCTAAATCAATAGTATTTTGTGGTATATATTCTATTCAATTATCTTCAATTTTGTATTTATTTTCTTTTAAATAATTTTTTATTTTTAAAAAATCTGTTTTATCTCAAATTATTTTATATTCATTTTCCAAACTTATTATATCTTCAGCTCAAGATATTATTGCATCTTCTTCTATTTGTGAAAAATTAACTTTATTTATTTTTTCTATTTCTTTTCATTTATCGTTTAATATTTCAATTTTTCAAGATATTAAAAAAAATGATTTTTCCAAAAACTGCCATGAAACACTTCAAGGTTCTCACATACTTCATCAAAATTTTGTAATAATTGATCTTATTTCTCATGAACTTCTATTTTTATTTTCAGTAATAGTTTTTATTAATATTGCAATTCATGATGGTCAGTATCATTCATAAAAAACTTCTTCCAAATTTTCATTATTATTTTGTCATGATCATTTTGTGATTGCTCTTTGTATTACATCTTTTGGTAAATTGTAATATTTTGCTTTATCAAGAGCAGATGCCAAACTAGGATTAAGATTAGGATCAGCTCATAGTTTAGCTGACATTTGAATTATTTTTCAAATTTTAGTATAAACTTTTGCTTTTTTACTATCTTGTGCTGCTTTTTTATGTTTTATGTTATGCCATTTACTATGTCATGCCATATTTTATTATTTTAATTTAATTAAATTAACTTAAGTCATTCTTTTTTTATTTTATTGACCATTTCTTCATTTTTTATTTGAGCTTGAGCATTTTTGTTAGTGGTAATATTTACTGTTTCATCTCAAGATTTTAATGTAATATCAGTGTTTTTCATACTAATATCAAAATTTATCATTATAATTTCTTTTTTTGATTTTTTTATTATTTCAAAATCTATTTCTTTATTTCATATTGAAGAGATATTTTCATTATTAATTTCTTTACTTGTTCTTACAGATATACTTAATCAAATCATTTTTTCTAATTCATTTATTTTTGCTCATTGTTTTCATATTATTGATCATTTATTTTTTTCATCTACAATAATTTTTATATTATTTTGTCATTCTGCTTCAATTTTTATAGGAAAATTGTATTGTTTTTCCAATAGATTTTGTAAATATCTAATTCAATATTTTATAAGTCATCAAAATGATTTATCCTTTTTTTCTTTTGAATTATTTATTTCATCTATAGGCATTACAACAACTTCTTCTCAATAACTATACATTTCATATTCAAGATTTCAAGTTATGAAATTATATATTTGTATTACAGGTCTTGTTAAATCAGCAGATTCCATTCATTCAGGTGTCTTTACAGTATGTTGAAGTGTAAGAATTTTTTCAGGTTTACCTCATTTTATAAATATTACAGTATCTATAACTTGTGGTATTATTCACATCTCTATATTTCATAAAAATCTCTGTATACTATCAACAGCATTCATAGCATGTATTACACCAATTAATCAAATTCATGTAAGTCTAAGATCTTTAAATAGTTGAAAATCATCAGCATTTCTTATCTCATCATATACCGTATAATCTGGTCTAGAAAGTAATAATATATCTCTTATTTCACTATGAGGGGCATAAGAAAAACTATATTGAGTAACTTCATCTGGAACTAATAAATCTCTAGGAGATTCTATAGTTTTTATTATATTATCATTTTTTGTATACATTTCAACAAGAGCTTGTGCAAAAGTTGTTTTACCTTGTCAAGGAGAACCACTTAATAAAATTCATTGAGAATTATTTTTTAATCTTTCCAATAAATTATTATTTAATTCATAATCTTCAATTGATAATTTTTTTGTAGGTTTAACGACAGTTATTTCTATTCAATCAGATAGAGGAGGTAGTACTATTACTATTCTATAAGGTCATGCTTGTATTACTTTTGACATATTTTTATCAATTTCCAAAAAACAATCATCATATTGATCTATTTCTTTGTATAATTCATCAATAATATTATTTAAATAGTTTCTACTAACTTTTTTTTCCAATTTTTCAGATTCCCATCATCATGGCAATCATCTTTTTTTAAATATATTCATTCACTCTTTTAAATGTACAGACATAGTATCAGTATCAAAAAATTCATCCATTACTGATTTATGTTTTGACTTAATTATTTCCATAATGATTTGATTTTTTATAAAAAATATTTAAAATAGAACATAATATTAAGTATTTTTATTTTTATTTCAACTAAAAATTAAAATGAAATTTTTTCATGTATCATGACTTAAGGAAATAGATGAAGTTCAAGAAAAAGTAGATTTATTAATTTCTGAAGATAGTGCGAATTCTGTTAGGGAAGTGTTGAAACCTTTTGGTCTTGTAGTTTTGTCTTTGAAAGAATATTATTCTGATATAAAAGAATTTTGATTAGTAGAATTTAAATATGATCTTGAATGAAGAAGTATTTATTGAGTTTTATCAGAAAAAAAAGTAAGAGATTGATATCATTTATTACATAAATATTGATTTCCAATTATTTATATTAATAATTTGGCTAATCCATTAACTGATGATAAAATATCTTTGGTGCTTGATAAATTACAAAAAGAAGTAAATCTTCATGAAGAAGAAAAAAATGCTGAATTAGAAAAAAAATCAAAAAAATCAAAAAAATCAAATATAGATAAGTCTGTAGAAAAATCTTTGGAAAAAGCAAAATCAATTATTGAAACAGTAATACAAGATTATGAAGATTTTAAAGTTGAATATAGTGATTTTTTGACTGTACAAAAAACAAAAAAAACTGATGATATTATATGAAAGATTAAAACTATTAGAATGTGATGAAATGTAGATAAAATGTGAATTTTAGTTGAACAGGTTCTTTCTTTTATGGAAAATATAGAAGAAGAATATCTTGCATATTCCAAAAATTCTGAAACAAATAGTATGAATGACGAAATAATAGACGAATTAGATTTTGTTGTAGAATATGGTAAATATAAAAAAAGTAAAAAATTTACTGAAGTTTGAAGTTTTACAGATGTTAAAAAAACAAAAAATGATAATTATTATGCCGCATTATGAAAACCTTGAATATATTTAAAAGTTCTTTATAAAGAGTTATCAACTAAATTTTCTAGTTTATCGTATTTTTCAAATATTTTTTATAAATTTATAGATCTTTTATTGTTATTTTTGTTGATAGAAATATCTATATATTATGTATATTTAAATATTAATGATTGAAATACTTCTGGTGCATTTTTTTATATGATAAATATATGAATATTTTGAATTTTATTTTGGGTTATTAAGTTAATTACTAATAATTCATTTATATTAAATATTATTTTATTTGTTGTAGTTGTGATTTTGTTTTTATTTGTTAGATCATTGTTTTTAAATACTTTGGCTATATAAAAAAATTAAATGTTATTATTATTGATAATATATAATATTATATTTGCATATTTTTTTTATCTTATTGATGCTTGGTATTTTTCTTTTGTGCCTTTATGAATGTTGTTATTTTTATTTCTTACAGCAAATAATTTCTTATCAACTTCATCATCATGATGATGAAGCCAAGTATCTATTAAAAAAATAATTTTTAATAATTTATTTTATATATCTTGGGTATTGATTATATTTTGAATATATTGAATATCTTATAATATTGAATTTTTTGATATATCAAATATTGATATTAGTTTGTGATTAATTTTTTTAAATATTTTTTTTCTTAGTATATCTTATTTATTTAATTATAATGATTGAAAAAATATTTTTCATTTTGGATATTATTTTAGTTTTGTTATATTTTTTTATAATTTTTTTACTATAAGTTTTGAGTGGATTGATTTGTTAAATTTATTTTTAATCTTTCTTTCTTTTACATTTATATTATATACTTTTTTAGTTTTTGTCATATGAGCAATAAGTAATTCAAGTTTGAAAGAAATAAAAGAATTGAATTTTATATTTTTTTTATTTTTTGTTATTATTTTTATTTATATTAAATTATATAATTCTCCATATATTTCAGTTCTAATTTCTCAAGTTTTTTTGATGATATTTTTTCTTTTTATATATATAATAAATAATTTAGCTAAAAAAAGTGTTTTTATAAAAGAAAATGAACTTTTGCCATTGGAAAAAATTTTATCTTGAAAAAGACTTTTGGAAGAAAAAAAATATAATTATAATGTATACGAAGATATTAATTCTTTTTTTTCTTGAATTCCTTGGTATTTGAAATTTTTGTTGGCTATATTAAATATTATTCTTATTTTTAGTCAAATATTGCTTTTTATATTAAATATTTGATCTTGAGAACTTTTTTATTATGAAATAATATATTGGATATGAAATATTATATTTTTTATTAATTTTTTGTTATTAAAAAAAATTGATTATTATTATTATTTACAAAGAATATTATCTTTTTTTGTTATTAATTTCTGAATATATTTAACTATTATTAATTTATTTTGAGAAAATTCTTTTTATATTTCATTGTTTTGAGTATCTTGGAGTATTCTTAGTAGTTTATTGTTATTCTCTAGTAAATCTTTTGTTTATAAAAGATTGTTTTTTAAAGAAGATTATTATTTTTGGATTTTTGCAAATTTTATAACTATATTTTTGAATATATATTATATATATGATTTGCAAGTAGAAATAAGCTTGAAAATATCAATAATATTATTATATATATGATTGTGGTTTTTTATTACATATTATAATGTCAGGTATATAGAAAAAACATATATTGAAACATAAATTATTTATATAAATATATTATTGGATGAATAGAGGTGAATTAGTTGAGTCTTTACAAGATAATAGCAAAAATTGTATTATAGCATTAAATAATGAATTATGATTTGATTTTGATAAAGTGAAAAATCAAATTATAGAATTAAATGATACAATATCTAATTATACTTTATATGATTTGGATGATAGCTCATTTTTTTTGGTTGATGTTAAAGTAAAAGAAATATTAAATACTATACCTTATAATAAAAAACAGATATTTTTTGAACATTTTTATGAAAATCAATGATTTGATTCTGTTGAAAAATGATTTTCTTATATGCAAAATATATTTGATAATCTTGAACAAATTTATAATATACAAATTGATAAATATAACTCGTATTTAAATTCTGTAAAAGATAATGCTTTCTTATGAAGTAAAGTTTGTAAATTAAGATGACCTATATTGACAAATTCATTAAGTAATATTGAAAATAATTTGAAAGATGCTAAATTAACATTATCTAGATTGTTATGTAATGATACTAATTTATATTTACATTATTTCTTGTTTTCTCCTCAAGCTAATATTTTTAAAAGATTTAGTAAAATATTTTCTGAAACAAATACTAATTTTAGTAGATGATTTAATTCTACTATGTCAGTTTTTGAAAAATATAGAAGTAAAATATCTTTATGATTAGAAATGGCAGAAGTATCAGATTTTAATTTAGATGAAAATATTGATTTTACTTCAAATAGAATTAAAGAGAAATTAAATTCATTAGAATTTTTTGTTCAACTTTTTAGAATGTTATTAATATTTAGATTAGGTTCATCAAATCATATTAATAAGTACAATAAAAAAGTTTTGGATAAATATTTTGATATGTATATATCTTGAAATATTTGTTGTGATGAAAATACTGATTTACTTGTATATAATTTTTTTTGGAACATTATATTATCTTATATGAGAAAATGATTTTTGAAATGAAATATTTAATAATGCATTGGAAGTTGAGCTTAAAGAAGATAATCATACAAATGAAAATAGTGAACTTGATCAAAATGATGAAAATAATTCTATATCTGAAAAAGATAAACAAATATTTGAATCTGATAAAAATATAGAATATATTAGAGAAATTATAATTAGAAATAAATATTATTATATGTTGCTTGATGTAGCATCAAAAATACAATACAATTTGTTCTGTATATCAACAAATTTAGATTTAATAGATTTGGATCAATTGCAAGAAAATATAAGTTCTTTAAAATCTGAAATAGATAAATTATTAGGAGATATATTTAAAAATATTCCATTAGATTTGTTTAATTATTTAAAAACTTTATGTAATACTATTTTAAAAGTATATATTTCTGGTGATTTATATGATACTTTGTCAGATGAAAATAAAAATGTTGAAGGAATTTTATGAGATATTTTGGATGAAAAATCATCAATTCCAAAAACTTCTATTTTAGTTTTATCTATAATAATATCATTGTCTTTCTATATTAAACAATTATATAATGAATTAGTGAATTTATCTTGAATGGATTTTGAAACTTATGAAATTGATTTAAGTTCTTATAAAAAAATTTTTGATAAAAAAACTATAGAAGTTATTAAAAAAATTGATACTGTTGAATCAAAAAATTTTTTGTATTTGTACAAAAATGTTATAGATATAAAAAATAAAGCTTGTTTTTTTAATAAATTAATTATTTTTAATAAAACTCCTAAATCAAATTTTGAAATAACAAAATATTTGACAAGTAATATATCAAAATTACATCCATGATGAGTTGAATTTTTTAGTTTTCAAAAAATAATGGATAATATTAATAAAAATTGAAATATTAATTTTGCGAATTGAATTGAATTGATGATTAAATTAATAGATGTTTTTGATTTAACTTATAGTCCATGACATAGTAAAAGAGTATCCAAATTATCTAATATAATATTGGAATTATTATTGGATGATGAAAATTATCATGATAAACGAAACGATGAAATACAAAAAAATATTGAAGAATTAGAATTAATTTTGGATGATGAAAAATTTGAATGAATAGAGGAAATTATAGATTTATCTGATAATATTGAAAATGATTTTTCAAAATGTATTCATTTATCTACACTTTTGCATGATGCAGGAAAATTATGAACCGATTTATTAGTTCTTTCATCTAGAATTAAACTTAATGATGAAGAATTTAAAGAAGTAAGATCTCATCCTTGAAAATGAGAAGAACTTATTAAATTTTTTACTTGATTAGAGAATATACCAAAATTTATTTATGATGCTACTTTTCATCATGAAAGACCAGATTGAAAATGATATCCTTTATGAAACATTTTGGAAGAAATTCCTTTGATTTCAAGAATAATTGCAGTGGCTGATATTATAGATGCAATGTTATGAAAAAGACATTATGTATTTGAAGAAAAATCTGTTAAATATGTATATGATGAATTAATTAAAGCTAGTTGAAAACAATTAGATGCTGAAATTGTAGATATAATTACTAAAAATAAAGATTTTTTCAAAAAACTTTATGAAATTTATAAAGTTAATTTTTGGGATGCACAAATTGAGGCTGAATCATCGTGATTGTTAATGGTTGATAGTTTAAATTAATTTTTATATAAAAACTTAAACTATTTTACTATACTAATAAAAGGAAATGCTTGTTGTACAACATTATGAATTCATCAAAGTTTATAGTTATAATAAGTAAGATTATCAGAAAGTATTTCATATATATCAATATGGGTTTTTCAAAAATGTACTCAATAATAAAATTCTGCTTGTTTTATAAAATCAGTATCATTAAAAGGACTTTTTTTGCTTTTGAATTCTAATGACATATGTCTAGCAAGTGAGTTATTTGCAGCTCATACAAAATCTTCTCTTTCCAAAAATTGATTTATAGGTTTTTGTATCTGTAATTCTCATGAAAAAACATTATAAATAACTTCTGATAAATACAAAGAAACTGAAAATGAAGTATTATCAATAAGTCATTTTTTTTTGAAAGAATTTAGAAAATAATATTTAATATAGTCCTTGATCTGAGATGACTTTTCAGGATTTAATTCTTTTCAAACAAAAGAATTTAACAAATTTTCGCCTTCTTTTGATAGATCTTCCAATATTGCATTGATTGTATTATTTGTGTAAGAAGAATTTATAGAATCAACTTTATCACTAGTTTCAATTCAGCTAGATTCCAATATTTTTTTATCAAAATAATCTGAAAAATTTATAATATCTGCCATTAATAAAAAATTATTTATATAAATATATATCATATATACAAAACTATATTTATTTGTCAATAGTAAATTAGTGTTATATAAAAAATTTTATGAGTCAAAGTAAGCTATTAACTTAATTTAAGTGGAAATTTGATAAGTATAATCTTTACTGTAAAAGTTTTTTTAAAATATTTATAGCTATTTTTTGGTCTATAAAATAAGGTGAAGTAGATATAGTTATATATTTGATTTTATCAATTATTTTTTTTACATTATTAATTTTTTCATCGTCATTTATCATATCTGGGTGCCAAAAATCTAAATCTATATTTAATATAGTTGATTCTTTATCAAAATTTTTTGAAACTATTTCTTTTAATTTATAATTTGTTCTTACTTGTATGTTATTTGATATAATTCACATTTTTTGGGCAGGTATGATATAATTTCAAACATTAAGAATATAATTTGTAAGATAAAATATATTTTCAATGTTTATATTTTCAATATGTTTTCAATCTTTAAGATCACTGTGTTGGTCTATATGTATAAGATTTGCTCATTTTTTAAGTAAATATTTTTCTTGCATAATATACCAAAAATATAGTGCATGATTGTGATTGTCAAATATATAAATTTGTTTTCATTTTATTTTGACAAAATTTTTTAATCAATTATAGAATATAATTTTATTATTTTCGTTTTTGCCTCGTATACTTGGATTTTCTCATATTTTAATATCTTTTATTGTTCATTCAATTAATTTTGCTACATAAATTTTCAATTTTTCTCATTTTTTTTCTCTTTCTTCATAATGAAATGAATTGTTTCAAATATTTTTTTCTATCCAAAATCATTTTTCATAATTTCTCATAATATATAATAATAAATTTAAATTAATATTTTTTTATTATTTCAAAATATCATTAAGATTATTTTTGTTTCAAATTTTAGTTGTAAAATTTTTTTTATTGAAATCTGATATTTCGCAAACAAAATTATTTTTTTGCATAAAATTTAATATATTTTTCTCAAAGTTTAGTAAATAAGTTTTTTTTTGATTATGATAGATATCTATCGTAGATAGATAATTTTTGAAAACTTCCAGTATTTCCCAATCATTAATAATTATTTGTAAATCATTTCAAATATTTTTTTTTATATAAGAAAATTTAATATTAATTCAATTTTTAATTAAAAAATCAAATATATCATTGAATAATGTTTCTTTTCATAATAGATTTCATCTCAAATATAAATTAATTTTTATTCAATTAATTGAATTATTTATTATTTCAATATCTCAATAAACCCATATTAATCAATAAATAAATGAAAAGATATTATTAATTTCTTTTTTATGTATTGCATCATATATATAATTTTCTATTTTTTCAAAATTTATTTTATTTTCATAAGTAACAAAATTATTTTCTAGTTTAACAAAAGTTTTTAATCAATAAGATTCTAATAAAATATTAAAATCATCAATATCATTTTTTGGAAATTTATATAAATAAGTAATATGTTTTCATTTAAATTCATCAAAATCTTGAAATATACTTATTCAATAATGAAAAAAATTTTTATTTAAATTTTTGAATAAAAAATTTTCTCTGTTTAATATTTTTATAAATTCCATTCAATCTCATAATTGATTTTTTTCTATTATATTAAATTTATTTCTATAAAAAACTATTATTTTATTTTCACAAGTTAATAATCAATTTTTATCAAGTACAAAATACATAATAATATAAAAATTAAATATTTAAAGATATTTTCATTCATTAATTATTTTATGTAAAATTACAATTTGTACAAAATTAATGATTAAAGCAGTTCATCAATAACTAATAAAAGGAAGAGTTATTCAAGTGATAGGTAATATATTTATATTTACTCAAATATTAATAAAAGATTGAAATATTATTAATGATATTATACCAACTCATAAATTTTTGTAATATTCATTTTTTACATTTTTTAATTGTTTCAAAAAATAGAAAGCTAATAAAAAATATAATGTCAAAAGTATAGAATTTCATAATAATCATATTTCTTCAGAAAAAGCAGCAAAAATAAAATCTGATTGAGCAATAGGAATATATCAAAATTTTTGTAATCATTTTCAATATCAAGTTCCTGTAATTCATCATCATCATATTGAGGTAAGTGCTTGTTGAGTTTGCCAACCAATTCATCTACCTGTTTCGTCAATTTCAGGATTGAAAAAATATTCAAATCTAACTCTAATATAATCAAATTGCATTCATACATTATATGACAAAAATAATCATAGAATCAATAGTCAAATTACATAATCAAGTCTACCTCATGCATACCAATACATCAATAGAGCAGTAGGAGCCAAAACCATAAGTGTTCCCAAATCTGGTAATGCCAAAAATATAAAAGAAAGAAAAAATGTTAATATTAAAAATCAAATAAATCAACTAATAGTACTTAACATTTTCTTTTTTCTCACAAACCATCAAGCAAAAAATATTATAAATCATAATTTAAATACTTCAGCAGGTTGTACAGTTCATAAAA
>NZ_JAEDAM010000060.1 GCF_018420025.1 Candidatus Vampirococcus lugosii
TATATATAACTTTTTTATAATAAAGAAATTAATACTTTTTTCAAGATTTCATACAAGTAAAGACAGCTTCAAGATTATCATTAAAAACTAAAGCAGTTTCTAAAACATAAGCATTATTTATCTCTTTACCTGTATTTAAATTTATAAAAAAGTAATATTTTATTATATTTTTCTGTTTATACAATTTTTTTATATTTTTTTTTATTTGATTTTTTTAATTAAAAAATTATTATATTTGAACATAAAAAATAAATATTTTATATCATTAATTATCTATAAAAATGAATAAAAAAATATTTGTATTATTTTCTTTGTTTGCTATACTGATTATTAGTTCTATATTAATCTGATTTTTTAATTATTTTAATATTATTAAAATTAATAAAGACTTAACCAAGTCTTTGGATGAAATAAATTCTAAATTATCTTATAATTCAGAACAAAATTTTTCATCTGATGATGACAATATTGAAAATGATGATATTGAAAATGAAAATGATAATTATAATTATTATGAAAATAATAAAGATTTTGGATTAAATCAAGATGATTTATTTGATTCGTTTTTGGAAGAAAGAGATAGAATGTTTGATGAAAAAAATGAAATGTTTGATGATTTTTTTCAAAATTTGGATAATTCAAGATCTTTTGGTATGAATATTAATCCTAAATGATCAAATAATATGAGTTTTTCCAATACTTATATAAGAAATGGTGAAGTTTTTAAATATTCTATAAAAATTAATGATGATAAACTTTATTGATCACTTACTACAAAAAATGAAGATGAACTTACAAGATATTATGAATTATTAAATAAATTAGATTTGAATATAACTAAAGAATCTAATAAAATAGAATTTGATTGAAATTCTAAATATATGGATGAAGTATTAAAAATTTTTGGTAAAAATTTTGATTTTGAAATAGAGTCTAAAGATAAAAATAATTTGAATCCTAGAGAGTTTTAGTTTTATATAAAAAATAATTTTAACTAAAAATTATGAAGGATTTAATTATAAATAATGAAAAAATTCCTATAAATATAATAAAAAGCCCAAAAAGAAAAAGTACTTTATCTTTTCGTATGACTTGTGATTGATTAATTATTAGAAGTCCAGTTGATAAAGTAGATAAATTAATAAATGAATTTTTATATAAAAGACAGGATTGGATTTATAAAAATTGGTTAGTTCAAAAGAATAATAAAACTGTTATCAAAAAATATGTTAGTTGAGAAACTTTTTTGTATAAAGGTAAAAAGTATATACTCAAAGTTATTCAATGAAATTATAAATGATGTAAAATTGAATTTAATAATTCATTTTTTTTTGCATATATAGACGAAAATATTTCTGATAAAATTAAATGAAATTATATAAAACTTGAATTAGACAAGTGGTACAAAAATAAATCTAAAGAAATAATAAAAAAAGAAGCAGAAAAAATTATTAAATTATACAATTTTGATGTAAATAAAATAATTATTAAATCTTATAAGTCTAAATATGGGCAATGTAAGGCTAATGATATTTATTTTAATTATCTGATAATTAAATTTCCTTTATGAATTATAAAACATATTATTTTACATGAATTATGTCATATTGAGCACAAAAATCATAGTAAAAATTTTTGGAATTTGTTATCAGTGTTGGACAAAAATTGTAAAGAAAACAGAAAATGGATCAAAGAAAATTGAAATTTAGATTAAAACTTCTGTATTTACACCTCACCATATAAATAAAAACCTATTCCATCATCCAATAATAATTCCAATATTATATTAGATAATTTTGATACTCTTTTACTATGTCATGGACTATAAGTTAGATCAAAAACATCTATTAATTTAATCATCAATTCAATTCAATTAGCAAAATTCATATTTCAAGTAGTATTAATAGTATTTATTATTTTTTGAAAACTAAAAAATTCAACTCATCATGGATTTAATCTTCATATATTATTTGTCAAATATTTTGTTATTTCAATATTTGATTTAGGAGTTTTATTAAAATTAATTAATCTATTAAAAAAACAATCCTTATTATTTTTATCTATAACATTTTTATATAAATATATAAGATTTTTTGATTCAATAGTATTTGTCTTTTTTATAACTTCCATACTTTTTTTATCAAAAATTTTTTGATAAGAATTTAAGTCAATTTCATAAGTTTCAAAATTCATTCAAGATAAATTTACTAATTCATTATATAATTGTTTAACATAAAAAGATAATGATATTATCATAGATAAAAATAAAATAGAAGTTTTTGGGATTCATATATTTTCTTTATCCAAAATAATTCATAAAATACCATCCGTATTTTTATTTGACAAAACAGAATATAATTCATCAGAAACATGTATTTTCAAAATATTACTACATAAACTTTTTAAATAATTAAATAAATCTGCTGGAGTCTCTCACATAAATATATCTTCCAATAAAGAATCTATTTCAGTTTTTAAAGAATTTATATTTTTTTCCAACTCACCTAAAGCCAATAAATCCAAATTTGTTGATATACAATATAAATTGTATTGTATTTTTGATGCTATATCAACCAATAAATAATAATATTTATTTCTATTTATAACTTCTTTATTATATTCTACATTTTTATTATATTCAAATATTTGTTTATCTTTTTCAGATATAGAATTATTTTCATTTGTATGATTATCTTCTTTAACCTCAATTTCCAATGCATTATTAAATATTTCATTTCAAAAATCATTTTCTCATATAAGATAATATAATGTTCCAAAAAAAATTATATACAAGTAAATCAGTATTTTCATCACAACAAATATTTCAAGATATATACATATCAAAATATTTATCCAAAACTTTTTTATTATATTTATTAATATGATTTGAAGAACCTAATTTAAAGATTAATAATAATCTAAAAATTTGAATAAAAAATTCTGATGAATTTAATTTATCTTTATTTTTTATTAAATTAAAATCAATATTTTCATCCAGATTTCAATCTGATGATTTTATCATTTTTATTCATGATAATATTTTATTTCTATATTTTTCAAAAAGAGACATAGTAAAATTAAATCATCTACTAAAATTAGTATCTGTTTTGGAAAGTATTTTACTAAATCTTCTAAAAATATCTAATTCAGAAGCAGATAAAAAATAATGTAAATATAAATTAGTATCATAATCAAGTAATTCAGATAATGTTGATTTAGCATCTTTTAAATTATTTTCAATACTACTTAATGAATTTGTCAATATAGGTCATTTAAATTTACAAATTTCATTTCATAAAAAAGCATTATCTTTTACAGAATTTAAATATGAATTATATTTATCAATTTGTATATTATAAACTTGTTCAATATTATCAAATATATTTTTCATATAAGAAAAAAATGTTTCATTATCTGTAAATCATTCTTTCTCATAAAAATATTTAAAAAATGTGTGTCTTTTGTTTGAAGGAATTATATTTAATATATTCTTTATTTTAGTATCAATTAAGATAAAAGAATTATTATCCAATGATTCCAAATTGTAATAATCTATTGCATTATTTAATTCTATAACTTGAACTCTTGCTTTATTAAAATCAAATCATAATTCATTATTTAGTTCTATATTTCAATCATTTTCATAAATTCTATCACTTAATTCTATATTATTCATACAATATATTTAACTATTTTAAATAAATTATTATTTATCTATTGTATAATAATATTATTCATATTTTCAAGTTTATTTTTACTTGTAATGTTAATTTATATAATATTTTAATTTTTTTATTAAAAAATATGGAAAATTTTGGAGTTTGCTCTAAATAGCTGTTTATGCTGAATTTTCAAATATTATTTCAATAAGAAATTCAAAATTTGAAGAAAATGCTAATGATGGAATAGGTTTTTATTTATATGGTGAGGTGTAAATACAGAAGTTTTAATCTAAATTTCAATTTTCTTTGATCCATTTTCTGTTTTCTTTACAATTTTTGTCCAACACTGATAACAAATTCCAAAAATTTTTACTATGATTTTTGTGCTCAATATGACATAATTCATGTAAAATAATATGTTTTATAATTCATAAAGGAAATTTAATTATCAGATAATTAAAATAAATATCATTAGCCTTACATTGCCCATATTTAGACTTATAAGATTTAATAATTATTTTATTTACATCAAAATTGTATAATTTAATAATTTTTTCTGCTTCTTTTTTTATTATTTCTTTAGATTTATTTTTGTACCACTTGTCTAATTCAAGTTTTATATAATTTCATTTAATTTTATCAGAAATATTTTCGTCTATATATGCAAAAAAAAATGAATTATTAAATTCAATTTTACATCATTTATAATTTCATTGAATAACTTTGAGTATATACTTTTTACCTTTATACAAAAAAGTTTCTCAACTAACATATTTTTTGATAACAGTTTTATTATTCTTTTGAACTAACCAATTTTTATAAATCCAATCCTGTCTTTTATATAAAAATTCATTTATTAATTTATCTACTTTATCAACTGGACTTCTAATAATTAATCAATCACAAGTCATACGAAAAGATAAAGTACTTTTTCTTTTTGGGCTTTTTATTATATTTATAGGAATTTTTTCATTATTTATAATTAAATCCTTCATAATTTTTAGTTAAAATTATTTTTTATATAAAACTAAAACTCTCTAGGATTCAAATTATTTTTATCTTTAGACTCTATTTCAAAATCAAAATTTTTACCAAAAATTTTTAATAC
Source organism: Candidatus Vampirococcus lugosii (assembly GCF_018420025.1). GTDB lineage: Bacteria > Patescibacteriota > Gracilibacteria > Absconditabacterales > Absconditicoccaceae > Vampirococcus > Vampirococcus lugosii. Next base: position 4,771 of record NZ_JAEDAM010000060.1, read on the forward strand.
TTCATCCATATATTTAGAATTTCAATCAAATTCTATTTTATTAGATTCTTTAGTTATATTCAAATCTAATTTATTTAATAATTCATAATATCTTGTAAGTTCATCTTCATTTTTTGTAGTAAGTGATCAATAAAGTTTATCATCATTAATTTTTATAGAATATTTAAAAACTTCACCATTTCTTATATAAGTATTGGAAAAACTCATATTATTTGATCATTTAGGATTAATATTCATACCAAAAGATCTTGAATTATCCAAATTTTGAAAAAAATCATCAAACATTTCATTTTTTTCATCAAACATTCTATCTCTTTCTTCCAAAAACGAATCAAATAAATCATCTTGATTTAATCCAAAATCTTTATTATTTTCATAATAATTATAATTATCATTTTCATTTTCAATATCATCATTTTCAATATTGTCATCATCAGATGAAAAATTTTGTTCTGAATTATAAGATAATTTAGAATTTATTTCATCCAAAGACTTGGTTAAGTCTTTATTAATTTTAATAATATTAAAATAATTAAAAAATCAGATTAATATAGAACTAATAATCAGTATAGCAAACAAAGAAAATAATACAAATATTTTTTTATTCATTTTTATAGATAATTAATGATATAAAATATTTATTTTTTATGTTCAAATATAATAATTTTTTAATTAAAAAAATCAAATAAAAAAAAATATAAAAAAATTGTATAAACAGAAAAATATAATAAAATATTACTTTTTTATAAATTTAAATACAGGTAAAGAGATAAATAATGCTTATGTTTTAGAAACTGCTTTAGTTTTTAATGATAATCTTGAAGCTGTCTTTACTTGTATGAAATCTTGAAAAAAGTATTAATTTCTTTATTATAAAAAAGTTATATATA
>NZ_JAEDAM010000014.1 GCF_018420025.1 Candidatus Vampirococcus lugosii
AATGAATTTTGAACATGTAGAAATAGATTGATCTTGAACTATTGATGTTAATTGAGATTGAAATATTAATGCTGATAATGAAGTTAAGGTTTGAACTAATGTAACAATTAATGAATCTTGAACTATTGATGTTCAATGAGTTTGAAATATTAATGCTGATAATAATATAACTGCAGGTAGTCAAGTTAATGTTTGAGGTGATGCTGTTAGATTAGATAGTAGTTGAAATATAAGAGCTTTTAATAATATAATAGCTAATAATTGAAATATAATAGCTAATAATTGAGATGTAAAAGCTAGTAATGAAGTTAAGGTTTGAGGTGGTGCTGTTACATTAGATAAAGATTGAAATATTAATGCTGGTAATGAAATTAAAGTTTGAAGCAATATTACACTTAAAAGTAGTTGAAAGATTAGTGGTATTGGGTTGGAGTGACATATCATAACAGATGATATAAATATTGATTCAGATAGTATAGCTGGATCAGCTCTGGCAGTAGCAAAAGTTCAAGAAAATACTATGGCTCTTAGTGGGAATATGGATATAATCCATAATGATTTAGATAGTATTGTAACTCGGACTAATAGTCTTGAAATTGATTGTCCAACTACCAAAAATTGAAGTGGTTTTGTTACAGATGTTGGTTTATGTACAGTTAATAATACTGTAACATGAGTACCAGCACCTATAAGTACTTTACCATATATTACAACTTGAACAACAGCACCAACATGAGGTTCTTTTACTTGTTGAAGTGATTCAAGAAATTATGATTGGGATGATAATTGAACTTCTTTTGGAGGCGATCTATGTGATGCATGAAATCCAACAAACACTTCTCCTTCATTTCCACTAGTAATGAATGGTACAACTTCAACACGGGAATGTAAAAACACTATATGACAAAGCACAACATGTACTGCTTCAAAAACAAGTGCTGGTTTTAATCCTACTAAAGAAAATGACTGTACTATTTGAATTGATAATGGTTATCTAAATAATACTCAAAAAGGAGCTTGTAAAATTTCTTGTGATATGGCTTCTAATCCTAATAATGATCCTATTGTATGTAGTATAACTCCAAGTGTATGTAAAGGTCCACGAGGCAAAGCATGTAGTGATTTTAATTAATTTTATTAAATAAATTGAAATATGAAATTTTTATTATTTTTTATTATTTTTTTGTTTAATCATATTTTTGTATTTTCAAATACATATAATCAAATAATAGATATAGAATCCGAATATAGAGAAATAGAAACAGAATTAGAGCAAAATCAAATAAATGAAATTGAAGATATTGCTAATAAATTTAAAATTATTTTAAAAGGTATGACTGATATAGATTTATTAATGAATGAATTTGATCATATGAATTGAATATATAATGAATTAAAAAATAATAAAAACGAAAAATATAAAGATAAATTATATAAAACAGCAGTTTTAAAAAAAATTCAAATAATTTATCTTGAAAGAATAAATGAATTATTGGATATTGATGATCAAAATATTACAAATCAAAATAATTATACAAATAATATAAACCAAGAAAGTCAAGAAAATATAAATCAAAATAATCAAGAAAAAAATATGGATTGAAATTATATATATTTTACAACTTTTCAATTAGTTTTGATAGTAGCTATAATTTTGTTATCTATGTTTTGATTTTTTGTATTTATGTTTTATTATTTTAGATAATAAAATATTTAAATTTTATATATTATAATTAATTAAAAAATGGTATTTGAAAATTTTGATAAAAGAGAAACACAAAGAGGAATAGATGAGCAAGATCAATGAGTAGAACAAAAGTTATCTAATGAAGAGATTGAATCTTTTGGGAAAAAAAGACAAGAAGAACAAGAAGAAATAAGAGAACAAGAACAAAGTTATACTAGAAATAAAAATCCAGAGTATCAAGAACAAATACAACAATGAGCATCTGATGCATATTGAGTTCCTAGATCTGATCCTGATATACAAAATTTAACTCTTGATAATTGAGAAAGTTCATGAGATATAGAATTAAGTGATTTTGATAATATAAATAATTGAGAAAATATAGAATTATCTGAAAAAGATCCATCTAGAGTAAATTTTGATAGACAAGATATATTGGAAAATCTTGATTCTAGTAAAAGAGATGAAATTAATAGTAAAATCTCAGAAATTGCTTGAGAATTTATGCAAAATACTAAAGATCCTATTGATAATATATGAGATTTATTCAAAATTTTATGAGATACAGTAAATAAATTACTTACAGAACTTGGAATTAATTTTGATACTTCTTGAAATAGATGAGATCCTAATGCTGTTTCAAATTTTTCTTATTGATGAGGTTTTTGAAAATTTGATTTTGGAGATTTGCCACCATGAGCTTGAATAAATTGAAAAGATTTTATTTTGGATAATGAAAAATTATTGGAACAATTTTGATTAGATTTGTCTTCTATATGAGTTGATCAGTATAGACATAGTTGAACATCACCTTTATGTGCTAGGACAACTAGATTAACTTTTGAAAAAAATTGAATTAATGTTCCAAATTGACATGCAAGAGATTTATTTGCACAATTTAAATCTAGTTCTTGAGAAATTAGATGAGCTGATGTATGACCTTATTTATTAAATCAAGTTTCTTCTTGAAATAATTTTTTTGATTTAACAATGTGTAATTATGCAAATAATCGGGATCCTAAATGAACTTCATGATATCATAGAGTTCCTGCTATTTTATGAAATGATTGAGTTTTGTATGTAAGTGATCCATATTATTGACCTCAACCTGCCCCTGATTGATGGAATAATAAAAGTGCTAATCGATATCCTTTGGCAAATCATCCACATATACAAAAACCTAATGCTATTTTTGCAGTAGGTCCTTCTCATAGCAAAAAATAATTATTTTTTATAATACATTATGATTTTTATTCTTAATAATATTTAAAAAATATTGTTAAGTTTTTTTTATAATACAAAAAGTAAAACTAAATTTTATTGTAAAAAGATAATAAATCATTATAATATATACTATATTAATAATATTTAATTATATATAAACAATATTTTTATGTCAGAAAAAAATAAAGCAAAAATACTTCCTCAAACTATAGAGGAAGAAATAACACAAAGTTATATTGATTACAGTATGTCCGTGATAGTAAGTAGAGCTTTGCCAGATGTAAGAGATTGACTTAAACCAGTACTTAGAAGAATTTTGTATGCCATGTATGATCTTAAACTTTTTCATAATGCAAGTTTCAAAAAATCTGCTGCTGTAGTTTGAGAAGTTTTATGAAAATATCATCCACACTGAGATAGTTCTGTATATGAAGCTATGGTAAGAATGACTCAAGATTTTTCATTAAGATATCCACTTGTAGAATGACAAGGTAATTTTTGAAGTATTGATTGAGATTGAGCTGCTGCTATGAGATATACTGAAGCAAGACTTACCAAAATTGCTAGTGAAATGTTGCAAGATTTGGAAATGGAAACAGTAGATTGGAGAGATAATTATGATAATTCTAGACAAGAACCTATTGTTCTTCCAAGTAAGTTTCCAAATCATCTTTGTAATTGAACTATGTGAATAGCAGTATGAATGGCGACAAATATGGCTCCCCATAACTTAAATGAAGTAATAGATTCTAGTTTATTATTAATACAAAATCCTGATACAAGTATAGATGAAATAATGAAAATAATTAAATGACCTGATTTTCCTACTTGATGATATATTTATGATTCTGAAAGTATAAAAGAAGTTTACAAAAAATGAAAATGATGAATTAAATGTCGTGGTAAAGCTGAAATTACTGAAATTGATTGAAAAAAATCAATATTAATTTCCCAACTACCCTATCAAGTAAATAAAGCAAATTTAGTTTCCAAAATATGAGAATTAGTAAATCAAAAAAAAATAGAATGAATAACAGATATTACTGATGAATCTGGTAAAGAAAAAATTAAAATTGTAATTACAATTAAAAAATGATCAAATCCAAATGATGTTCTTACATTGATATATAAATATACTGACTTACAAACTAATTTTAATTTAAATAATGTAATATTAATAGAAAAATGAATACAACCACACACTCTTAATATAAAAGAACTTTTGGAAGAATTTGTATCTTTTAGAAGAGAAGTTGTTTATAGAAGATCTATATTTTTATTAAATAAAGCAAAAGATAGATTACATATACTTTTATGATTACAAAAAGCTATTGATATATTGGATGAAGTAATAGCTACTATTAGATGATCTCAAACAAGACAAGATGCCAAAAATGAACTTATGAAAAAATATGAGTTTACAGATTCTCAAGCTGAATATATTTTGATGCTTAGATTACAAACTTTGGTATGATTAGAAATTGAAAAAATATTAAATGAAATAGATGACAAAAGAAGTTTGATTGAATATTTGGAAAATATAATAAATAATCCTAAAAAATTAGATGAAGTAGTAAGTGAAGAATTAGTATATGTTAAAAATGAATATTGAGATAAAAGAAGAACAATATTGAGTGAATCTTTGGAAGTATATCAATTGGAAGATTCTGTAAAAAATTTGAAAAGACTAGAAGAATTACAAAAAGAAGATATTATTTTATGGATGTGAGATGATTTTGAAACAAAAATTCTTTATCAAAAAAGATTAAATATAATACCAGAAAATACTATATCAATAAAATATATTCATAATCAATACAAAATTTTTGCTATAACTGATAAATGAGAATTAATAATTAGAAGAATAAAAGATATGTGAGTTTATAATATAAAAAATCCTTGAATAAATTTCAAAAAACAATTTAAACTTAAATGAGAAATTGTTTTTGTTGATATTATAGATGAAGATTTTGATCATATTGTAATGCTTACAAATAAAAATAATATAAAAAAAGTATCCAAAAAAGTAGTTGATAAACTTAAAAAAACACCTACCAAAATTATGCATCTTGCAGATAATGAAAATATATGTAAAGTTTGTAAAACTTCAGAAAAAGATAATATACTAATATTGAGTGATTCTTGAATAATATTAATGTTTAATGAATCAAATATTAGAGCAAGTGGAAAAGTTTCTTGATGAGTAAAAGCTATGAGTTTGGAAGAAAATGAAAAAGTAGCAGATATGTTTTTGAATTCATGAGAACCATTTATGTTTTTGTATAGTCAAAATGCTGGTAAATTAATAAGTTTGGAAGATATGAAAATTCAAAAAAGATGACAAAGATGACTAATAGGAACTAAATTAAGTAAATGAGAAAAATTATTGGGTTGAATAAGTATAGATGAATGAGCAGTTACATTAAAATTAAAAACTTGAAAATTAGTAGAAATACATTCAAACAATATAAAACTTAAAGAAAGAGATAAAAAAATGTCTAAAATATCAGAAAAAGAAATTATATCAATATTTAGACCTTGGAAAGAAAATAATGAACAATAAACTTTTGTTATTTTATTACTTGTAGTAAAATAATTTATATTATTTTAAATAATTAGCAATTATGCAAATAAAATATTTGAAATTAAAGCCAAAATGGTTTCAATATACTATTTTTGGTGCATTAAGTTATTTAGGTTTAACAATATTTATCTATCTTCTCGCATTTATTACAAGCCCCATAGGTTTAAGAAATTTCTTTGAACAGATCATTAAGATAATTATTTTTCCTGTGGCTTATTTAAGCTTTAAAATAGTATATAATTTTATAAAAAATCCTATGGATTATGGAATACCTTTGGTCTTCCTAACATTGTTTTTTATTTTAATTATTGGTGCTTTGATTGGCTATCTAATTTATTTTATTAAAACTAGTTATAAAAATTTAAGATCATAAATCATTTCTTAAATTGCCTCCAACGACTTCGTTAAATTCAGATATTATTTTAAATAATTAGCAATTATGCAAATATATGATATTGAAAAATATATTAAATGATGTTGAACAAAAAATTAAAAATTTTATAGAAAAAGATCCAAATTGAGTAATTATTATTACATGACCTACTGCAAGCAATAAAACTTCTTTATCTTTGCAATTAGCAGAAAAAATTGGAAATGTTGAAATTATATCAGCAGATAGTAGACAAGTTTACAAATATATGGATATATGAACGGATAAAGTTTCTACAAAATATAGAGAAGAAATTAAACATCATCTTATTGACAATGTATTGCCAGACAAAAACTATACTGTTTGAAATTGGAAAAAATCAACAAATAAAATAATTGATTTGATACAAAAAAGATGAAATATTCCTTTTATTGTTTGAGGAACTTGATTATATATAAGTAGTATTTATAAAAATTTTGATATTCCAGAAGTAAAAGCGGATTTTAAACTTAGAGAATATTTACAATCTCAAGAAGATAAACAAAAATGATTTTTACATAATAAACTTATTCAAATAGATCCAAAAGAAGCAGAAAAAATTCATCCAAATAGTAACAGACATTTGATAAGAGCTATAGAAATATATGAAAAACTTGGCATTCCAAAATCTGAAGTTTCAAAAGAAAAAGATGTAAATAATCCTATATTAATGATAATATTATGGCCTGATGTTACTGTTTCAAATAGATTAATAAAAGAAAGAACAAATAAAATGTTTCAAAAATGATTATTACAAGAAACACAAAAACTTTTGGATATGTGATATACTTTAGATTTGCAAAGTATGAATTGAATATGATATAAAGAAACTGTTAAATATTTAAATAATGAAATAGATTTTGAAAATGCAGTTCAATTAACTTATCAATCTACAGTTAAATTTGCAAAAAGACAAAGAACATGGTTTAGATCATATATCAATGATGCTAAACAAAATCCCAAAAAAAATGTTGAATATTTAGTTTATAATATTGATTTATAAGTTAATTTTATTCTAATTTAGAAAATTAATTTTAATAACTATTAACAGTAAAAATTATATATTTTTATAAACTTATATTTTATAAGTTTTATGTTTAAGAAGTAGTAAACAAGTATCAATATAAAATAAATAAAAAAACATACAAATTAAAATTTTTTGTATGTTTTTTAAAAATTCAATAAAATATAATAATAATTTTATACTGATACTTGAACTCAAGCACCCATAGTAGGACTTACAACTATTTTTTTTATTAATTTTCATTTAACTCAAGAAGGTCTTGAATCTTCAATAGCTTTAAGTAAAGAATTCAAATTATTTACCAGTTTATCAGAATCAAAAGATGTTTTTCATAAAATTGTATGAATATTTCATGTTTTATCAAGTTTAAATTCAACCCTTCATTTTTTTATTTCAGAAACTGTATATGATATATCATTAGTAACAGTTCCAGCCTTGGGAGATGGCATTAAACCTCTAGGTCAAAGAATTTTAGCAACTTTTGATAAATCTCTCATCATATCCAAACTTGTAATCAAAGAATCAAAATTAAATTCTCATTTTTGAATTTCTTTTATCAATTCTTCATTACCAGCAATATCAGCACCAGCTTTTTTTGCTTCCTCAATTTTATCATCGGAAACAAAAGCAGCAACTTTTACTTCTTTACCAGTACCTTCAGGCAAAACTACAGTACCCCTTATCATTTGATCATTATATTTTGGATTAGCATTAGTTTTAATACTAACTTCTACAGTTCATTCAAATTTAGTATAAGAAACTTTTTTTACTATTTCAAAAGCTTCTTTTGATTCATATATTTTAGTAAGATCAATATCTTTAACTAAATCAGTATATTTTTTTCCAAATTTTTTAGCCATTTTTCATAAATATAATTATTAATATAAAAGTGGTAATATCGGGACTTCCCTTCCACGAGCAAAAAATTTATTTTACTACTTCTATTCACATATTTTTAGCAGTTCATTCTATAGTTTTAACAATAGAATTTATATTTGCAGTATTCATAACAACTTTTTTTATTTCAGCTATTTCTTCCAAATCCTTCATAGTTATTTTACCAACTTTTTTCTTATTAGATTCAGAAGATCATGATTTAACTCATGCTTTCCATAAAATTAAATTGGAAGTCAAAGGTGGAAGTATTTCCATTTGATAACTTCTATCAACAAAAATTGTAACAGTAACTGGGATCATCATACTTATTCAACCATATTGTTGCAATAAACTAGAAGTTTTATCATTAAATTCTTTAACAAATTGTCAAATATTTACACCATGCTGACCTAAAATCGGACCTATTGGAGGTGCCGGAGTTGCTTTTCAGGCTGGCATGTGCAGATTAAATCTTTTTTGCACTTTTGCGGCCATGTTTATGTATATTTATTATATAAATTAATATACTGCAAATATTTCTTGTAAACTATCATTATATTTTATATAAACAGATAATTTTGAAAAATCATTATAATCATAATTTTCAATATAAAAATAGTTTTGCAGTAGTTCTTCATTAATAATGTTTTTATCAAGATTTTCAAGAGAAAATTGATAAAATCATAATTCATTATTTCAATAAAATTTTACTTTTTCTTCAAAATCGTTTATTGATAAAATTCTAGATGCTCATATAAGAATTTCTTCAACACTAACAATTCAATTTGGATAAAAATTATCTCAATCTCATTTAAGTACTCACATAGAACAAACATACATTATATCATCAAAATGCTTTTGCAAAATTTCATCTTTATCATCAAAATCACAAACAGGATCAATAATATCATTTGGAATATCTCATATTTCTTCTGAATAATAAGATGCATATAATGATGCTAATTCTTGTCTTGTTATAGATATTATCTTAGAATCAAAAAAATATTTATGTCCAACAAAATTACTTAAAAAAATGTAATCATTATCACATTCATTACATTTATTTAGATTTTGATCTATAATTTCTTTTTCTTCTTCAACATCTACACTATTTTCATTTTTTTCTTCATCATTACCAATATTTTTTTCTTCATCAATAACTACATTATTTTCTTCTTCATTATTTATTTTATTTCAAGTTTCATTTTGATTAATATTATTTTTATTTATATATCTTTCTTTTTCTTTATCAAAAAAATCAAAAGAAAAAAATAATAAATAAACAATAACTAATCACACAACAAAAAAAGATAAAATCAATAATAATATTTTTTTTTCAGACATATTAAATAGTATCAATTAATACATAAATCACTAAATTACCAATTTACAATATTAATTAATTCTATCAATTTTTTCAAAAGGAATCATAAGTGGTGTAACTCTTCAAAGAATCTCTACATTCACATAAACAACTCATTTACCATTATCAATATCTTTAACAATTCATTGAGTATCAGCAAATTCTCAATCTTTAATTACAATTATATCTCATTTTTTAAAAGGTGATGACTGCTCTACTCTATCAGTTTTATCTTTAATATATTTCATCATATCATCATATTCTTTATCAGTAAGTGGAACAGGACGAGTTTCAGCTCAAACTATAAGTCTAACTCAGGGAGTATTCCTTATAACATACCATATTTTATCATCCATTTTTGATTTAACAAAAACATATCAAGGATATAATTTTTTGTATACAATTGTTTTTTTTCAAGATCAAGTTTTTTTATAATTAATCTCTGGAATAACAGGCACCAAAAAATCTACAATATCATCTTGAAGTCATTGCTTATTAACTCTTTCTACCAAATTTTCTATTACTATTTGCTCTTGAGAAGAAACAACACTAAGAACATACCATCTATAAGAATCATCCTTAATTTGTTTTTGAATTTCTACATTAGTATTTTCCATATTATTGTGACATTAAATCATAAAACATTGTATATAAATTCATAAATGCTCAATCTACAGCAAGAAAAAATATTGATGCAACAATAACTATCACAACTATAGCAATAGTAAGATTGATAACTTCCTTAATAGTAGGTTTTTTTACTTGTTTCAAAGTTTCCAAACTGTCATAAAAAAAATCTAACATAATAATTTAATATTAATTTAAAAATAAAAAATAAACATAATACTGTATAAAGATTTATATATAAATTTCAACTAATTTTAACTTTAATATTTTTCACCTAAAAAACACTAAATCTAATCAAGATTATATTATAAATACCAAAATATATTTTTGATATCTATTTTTTGGAGTAGATAACTTGTGTAGGATATGCAAATTCAATTAATTCTTTTTTAAATCTATCAACTAATTCAAAATTTATATATTGTTGTGCATCCATATATCTATTATAATCAGATATTTGCATAGTATAAACTATTTCATAATTTAAACTAAAATCTCAAAAAGAACTAAAATGAACTCTTTGCAATTCTGCATCAACTAAATCTTCTCATAAAAAAATATCTTCAACAATTTTTGGAATTATTTTTAATTTTTCTAAAGGAGTTTCATACACAACTCAAATACTAAAAACTATTCTTCTAGTTTGCATATTTCAGTAATTATTTATTACCGAATTAGTAAGTTCTTTATTTGAAATAACAAGCTCTTCTCATTGCAATGTTTTCAATCTTGTTGATTTTATTCAAACTTTATTTACAGTACCAAAATTACCTCAAACTGCAATAAAATCTCAAATTTTAAAAGGTTTATCCAAATATATTGAAATAGAAGAAAAAATATCTTCCAAAACATTTTGTAAAGCAAAAGCAACAGCAATACCTCAAACTCATAAACTAGCCAATAGTGGTGTTATTTCAAAACCTAAATTCATAAGAAAAAATAATAATGCTGTAGCCCATATAACAACCTTTCAAATAAGTAATAATAAATTAAATGTAGTAACATTTTCATTATTATCATCTTTTGATAAAAGAAATTTACTCAAAAAATATCTAACAAACTTTACCAAAATTTTAGTAAGTTCAAATATTAATACAAATAAGATTATAGAATTAAGTATATAATTTATATTATCCGATAAAGTTAATGTTTTTAATGGAATATATAAATATATAGTCCAAAAAAAATATGTAGGCAATTCTTTAATATTGTTTATAAAAAATTCGTCAAAATCTGTATTTGTTTTAGATGCATAATTATCTAATTTTTTTAAAACAATTCTTTTAAAAATCCTTATCACAAAAAATGTAACAACAAAAATTATAATAGTCAAAAGATAATCCAAAACAGTATTACCAAAAAACACTGTATTTAAACTTAATAAGTTTGAAATATTTTCCAAATTTAAATAATCTCAAATCATAATATCTTAATTTATTAATTAAATATATTTTATATAAACAAAAAAACATATATTCAAGTATATTATTTTAAATTTGTGCTAACAAGATTAAATTATCAAAACACAAATAAAATTGTAAATATAATATTTTTCTAACTTAAATTTTTTAACAAAAAATTATTTAGAAAATCTTTTTCTATCTGTTTCTTTTAGATATTTTTTTCTAAGTCTAATACTTTCAGGAGTCACTTCTACAAACTCATCTGGTCATATATATCACATAGCATCTTCCAAACTAAGTTCATTTATAGGAGTAATTGTCATTGCATCATCACTACCACTTGCTCTTACATTTGTAAGTTGTTTATTTTTGGTCATATTTACCACTAGATCACCAGGTCTACTACTTTCTCAAACTATCATTCATTCATAAATTTTAGTTCAAGGTTTCACAAAAATAGTACCTCTTTCTTGTAATTTCCAAATACTAAATTTCATAGTCTCTCAATTTTCACTACTAATCAAAGATCAATTATTTCTTTTTGCTATTTCTCATTTATATTCACCAAAATGAGAAAAACTACTATACATAATACCTTCTCATTTAGTCAAAAGAATAAATTCTGCTCTAAATCAAAGCAATCACCTAGTTGGAATTTCAAATTCTATATTTGTAATTCAATTTTCTGAGACCATATTTACCATTTGTCATTTTCTATTTGAAACTTTTTCAATAATAGTACCAGCTAAATCATCTGATACAATAGTTATCAATAATTCAATAGGTTCTTGTTTTTTACCATTTTCATCTTTTTTCATAATAACTTGAGGAGAACTTACTTGTAATTCATAACCTTCTCTTCTCATATCTTCTATCAAAACTCATAAATGCAATTCTCATCTACCAGAAACTATAAATCTATTATTATTTGAAAAATCTACTTTCAATCATACATTTGTTTCCAATTCTTTTGTTAATCTTTCTGCTATTTGTCTACTTGTTACATATTTACCTTCTCTACCAGCAAATGGAGAATCATTTACCCAAAATTCCATAGTAAGAGTTGGTGGTTCTACTTTTATTTCTTCAAATGGCTCAAAATCTCAAACTCATACAGTTTCTCAAACAAAAATATCAGAAATTCAAGCAATTGTTACTATATCACCACATTTTCATTCTTGTTGTTCAATTTTGGCAAGTCATAAACTATTAAAAATTTTAGTTATTTTTCAATTTCTAGATTCTCAAAAACTATTTTTAATAACAACTTGTTGTCATTTTTTTACAGTTCAATCATATATTCTTCAAATACCTAATCTACCAAGGTGGTTATCATAATCCAAATTAGTAATTTGTAATCTTAATGGTTTATCAGAATTATCTTTTGCAACAGGAACTAAATCCAAAATAGCTTCAAAAAGAGGAATAATATTATCAGATTCATCTTCAAGCTCTTTTTTACCAATACCATATTTTGCTATAGAATACAATACTGGAAAATCAAGTTGTTCATTATCAGCTCATAATTCTACAAAAAGATCAAAAAGCTGATCTATTACCCGTTCTGGTCTAGCAGCAGGTTTATCAATTTTATTTAAAACTACAATAGGTTTTAATCAAATTTCCAATGATTTTTTAAGAACAAACTTAGTTTGTGGCATAGGTCATTCATATGCATCTACTACCAACATTACAGAATCTACCATTCTCAAAACTCTTTCTACTTCACTACCAAAATCAGCATGTCAAGGAGTATCTATAATATTTATTATATTTCAATTATAATTTACCGATGTATTTTTGGCATAAATAGTAATTCATCTTTCTTTTTCTTGATCATTACTATCCATAACACAAATTTCTTCCATATGTTTTAAAGTTCAAGATTGTTTCAAAAAAGCATCTACCAAAGATGTTTTCCCATGATCTACATGGGCAATTATAGCAATATTTCTAATTGTTTCCATATTTTAATAAAAATTTATATTTAAAATAAAAATAAATAGTTAAAAAATTTTTAATTTAATAAACTATCTTATTATCTATAATAAATAAATTATTAAATAATTCAATATATAATTTATCTAACTGATATTTGTAAACAAAAAATAATTTATTTTGAAATATATTTTCAATATTTTTGACAAAAAAAATAAAAAAAATATAATCTATCTAAAGAGATATTTGTTTTAAAAATAAATAAAAATAAAAATTATGGAAGAAAATAAAAATATTCAAAATAATTCTATAATTCAAAATAAAAAACAAAACAAAGAAATAAACTATAAACTTGAATGAGAATTTTTTAAATGAACTTTTAAGAAAATACAAAGTAAAATTTGAAGCATAAAAAATACTAAAAATCCTATTAGCTGGTATAGTCAAATAAAATCAATAAAATATGATATTAATGAATTATTAGAAATAATTTCTGATGATATAAATCAACAGTTTAATATTAACCATACAAATAAACATTCTCTTTTGTATGATTTATGATATGATGAAGTAATCAAAGAAAATATAGAATACAAGTATATCTTATCTTCAAAATATTTTGATGATCAATTTTATTTTCAAATATATTCAAAAATTGATCCACAAATAAATATTTTTTTTCAAAAACTAATTTCAAAAATATATAATAATGAAAATAAACTAATTAACAAATATAAAGACAAACAAATAAATAATTTAAATGATGATAAAAATAATTTTGATAAATATAAAGTTTTATTTAATTTTTTAATAAACAAGAAATTATTACCAGATCAAATAGATGATAAAATTAAAAACAATAATACAACAAAATTTTTTCATGAAATAGTTAAAAAAATTAGTAAACAAGAAAACGATAAAGAGAATCTATTAAAACAATTATTTTCATTTTTTAACATAAAGAAAAAAGATTTTAATAAACTTAAATACTCAAAATTAGTAGAAATAGAAAATATATTTAATTTTGATACTATAAATAATAACGAAAAAACATTAATTGAAAAACAAAATCCAGAAATATTAAAACAAATTGATGAAATCATTTATAAATATAATTATAATTTTGATTTTAATTTCTATTTAGAAATTTTTGATAAAATTAAAAATTTAGAAATTAGATGAGATATATGGTGATATATAAAAGATATAATGAAAGAAAGTTTACAAGAAAATCCTCTTAAAAATAATTTTTCAACAGATCAAATTATTGATAAAAACACCCGAGATAATAAAAATATAAATTATAGAACAAAATTAACAAATCTTGATCCTCAAGAAGATAAAAGTAAAATTAGAAGTAGAGAAATTATGGAAAAATATGATGAATTCAAAAAAATAATAATTAGTTTACAAGACTCATATTTAAGTGATTCAATTAAAATATTTGTTTATAATTTTTTGTATTGAAATCTTAATATAAAACAAAATAATTTTGAAACTTTGAAAATAGTATTTTTATATTTCTTACCCAAAAATTATAGAGAATATAGAAAAGTATATCAATTTTTTGAAGAATATAAAAAGTTTTGCAATATGAAACCTATTAGTAGTGATTTTATTAAACTTTCTGCTTTTAATTTAATATTGATAATATTTATTACTTTTTTGTGATTTTATTTTTTCTCTATAATTTTTGCTTTTTGATTAATTTTATTCTTGATTTGATATTATTTCAAAAATTTAAATTTTAGTAGTGAAAAATTTTATATTAGATGGCATACTTGAGTACAAATGATATGATCTTTTATATTAACTTTTACAATATTGAATTACATAGTTATATCATGACTTATAAAAATAGAAATTGCTTGAGGTAATATTAGTAATTTTTTTGAAAAAAGTTGAAATATAACATTAATTAGCTATCAAGATCTTAACAATCCAATAAATATATTTGATAGTCAAACTTATTATAGTAACATACAAGCAAACGAAAACTCAAAAAGTGAATTAAAAAAATTTATAAAAGATAATAATATACAAAATTTATCTGAATTAGTTGATATTTTAAAAAACTAACTTTTTCTTATAATTTCTCTTGTAAATTCTTTAATATATATTTTTCTAAATAATCTAGATTTTTATTTAATATAATTTTTGTAAGCAAAAAATAATTTATTTTATATAATAGCAAACATTACTGTATTTTCTCTAAAAAGCATTCGCAATAGAAATATTACTATTTTTCAAAATAGATTCCAAAGAAAATACCTACAAAAATCAATAAAACTCATTATTTACTATTTTTTAAATAAAAAATAATAAAAAAAGCTTGCATTTTTATAAAAAATTATTATACTTTATGTTAGTACAGTTTTATATTATATATAAATATATAGGAAAATGAACAAATGATTTATTTACAAGTGAATTGTTGAAAAAATATTTGCCACATGATTAATATTAATAGCTTTATATATTACATGAGCTGTTAGTGTATTTGGTGAATTTTGGAGGGCAATTCCATGAAATCCTTTTGTCGCTCTTAATGATTGAACGGATTGAGAATTTAAGTATTGATATGGTTACGGTGCTTTAGGTTGGGGTAACTGATATTGATATGGTTATTGATATGGTAATGATGCTGGTTATTATATTTGAAATAAAGAATTTCTGGATGCATCTAATCTATGATCAGTAAGTATTGTTGAGTGATGAGATATTACTAATACAGCTAAAATAACTATGAAGGCTGATGTAGTTATTTCTACATGAAATATAAAAGTAACTTTACCTGAAGGTTTGGAAATAACTGATTCTGATTGAAATTCATTTGATGCAACTAGTATTGCAACAGATGTTCTTAACGAATTATCTGTTTGATTAGATTCAAATGAAAATAAAGAATGAGCTCTGAAATTTTGAGTTTCTGGTATTAAATTAAATTTTTCAAAACCAGTTAAAATAGAAATACCAGTTCCTTGAATTAATACTAATAGTATTAAAGTAAAAGTAAAACATGCAAATTCCACTGCTTATTCTACTTCTGCATTGACTAATTCTGCTAGTGTTAATTGTACTAATTGAACTCCAGATTCAAATGCAAGTGATAATGCAAATATTTCTAATGAAATAGCAACTATTTATACTTGTTCTGCTTCTGAATTTGTAGCTTATACGACTTCATCAAGGGGTTGATGAGGTTGATGAGCAATATGGGAAACACCTGATTGAAATAATAATCAAGATGATTGAAATGAAGAAATCGATCAAAATGAAGATGATGATCAGGAAAATGATTCTGATGAAAATGTAGATTGAAATGATTGAGAAACTGGTTGAAATAGTTGAAATGTAGATTGAAATACTAATATAGATTGAAATGATTGAGAAACTGATATATCTGATGAAACTAAACAAGAAATAGATTCTGTTGAAACTAATTCTGAATCTATGACTGTAAATCAAACTGATATTATTATTGAAATACCTGTATTTCAAAATGCTAATACACAATCTGTTATTGATAGTTTAAATAGTGTTATAATTAAAGAAATATTAGAAAGAAAAATATCTTGAAAAGATCTTGAAAATTTGGTAAATAATTATAATAAATTCTTATCAGTAGTTAAATTAATAAAAGAATGAAATGCAGATAGTATTATTAAACAAGCTTGAAAAAGATATTTATCAAATATTACTTCTATTCTGTATAGTTATGAAAAAATAATTACTTCATATGAATTACAAGATGAAGAGTTTGAATTAGCTTTGGCATTTTTGAAAAGATATGGTTTAACAAAATATAATAGTGTAGATGAATTTAGACCTTTTGATGAACTTACAAGACAAGAATCAGCTAAATTCTTTGCTTGATTTGGATGAGAAGTTTTATGATTAGAATCTACAAATAATAATTGTTCGTTTAATGATATATCTAATGCAGATTATACTCTAGTACCAAAAATTCTTTCTGTATGTGCTATGTGAATTATGAAATGATTTGAGAATGAATTTAGTCCATTTGATAATATAACTAGAGCGGAATCTTTTACAGTTTTGGTTAGAGCCATATTGTGAGAAAAGTTAGATGAAAATGTTAATCCACGGTGGGATAATTATTTCAAAATCGCACAAGAATTAAATCTTACTATAGAAAATAATACTTGGGAACAAGATAGATCTATAACTAGATATGAAATGTCTTTAATTATATATAGAGCATGGTTAAAATTGAATAATTAATTTAAAGTAATGTAAGTTAAAAAATGGTAATTATAAATTGCCATTTTTTGATTATTTAATAAAATGTATGGATAAAGCTATAAAAAAGGATTAAACTCATCTTTTTAAGAAAAAATATTTAGAATTAATTTAAATTTCAATGAAAAAAACTATATTAATAACTTGATGACTTGGATATATATGATCGCATGCAGTTATAGAGTTTGTAAAGTCTTGATATGAAGTTGTAATAATTGATAATCTATCAAATACAAATATATGAGTGCTTGATAATATTGCCAAAATTATAAATTATAAACCAAAATTTTATGAAATAAATTTGATTAATAAAACTTGACTTAAAAATATTTTCTCAAATCATAATTTTGATGGAGTTATACATTTTGCATGACTTAAAGCTGTATGAGAAAGCTGTAAAAATATTTGACTATATCATAATAATAATATAGTTTGAACTATAAATTTGTTTGAAACAATGGAAAAATACGGAGTAAGAAATATTATTTTTTCTAGTAGTGCTACTGTTTATAAGGTCAATAGTGAAATTAATACTTGATTGAAAGAAACGAATCTTACATGAGATACTAGCAATCCATACGGTACTACCAAATTTGTAATAGAACAATTACTAAAAGATTATAAAAATCATAAATCTTGGAAAGTTATAAATCTTAGATATTTCAATCCTATATGAGCTCATACAAGTGGACTTTTGTGAGAGAATCCAAATGGCATTCCAAACAATTTGTTGCCATATATTATGAAAGTAGCAACTGGAGAATTAAGTGAAATATGAGTTTTTGGAAATGATTATGATACTGTAGATGGAACTTGAGTAAGAGACTATATAGATGTAATTGATCTAGTAAGATGACATTTGAAAGCTTGGGAGTTAGTTGAAAATCAAAATACTAAAGGTAAAATGGAAAAGAAAAAAGTTGAAAGTAAAAACAATGGTTTCTTTGAAACTTTTAATTTGTGAGTATGAAAATGAGTTTCAGTACTAGAAATGATAAATATAGCAAATAAAGTTGTATGAAAAGATATACCATATACTATAAAATCAAGGAGATCTTGAGATCTAGCAATAGTGTATAGTGATTCAAGTAAAGCAAATAAAATTCTATGATGGAAAACTAAAAT
Organism: Candidatus Vampirococcus lugosii; assembly: GCF_018420025.1. Lineage (GTDB taxonomy): Bacteria > Patescibacteriota > Gracilibacteria > Absconditabacterales > Absconditicoccaceae > Vampirococcus > Vampirococcus lugosii. The sequence goes on from NZ_JAEDAM010000014.1 coordinate 18,524, forward strand.
AAGTACTATGGAAAGTATTGAAAATAGTTGGAAATTTTATAAAAAATTAAAGATTAAAGATTAAAATTCCTCTTTCCCCTTTTACCTTTCAACTTTAAAACTATGAAAAATATTCTAGTATTAAATTATGAATTCCCGCCACTGTGATGAGGTCAAGCAAATGCAAATTATTATCTTTTCAAAGAATTTTCAAAATTTTCTGATTATGAATTTACACTAATAACTTCTAGTACAGATAAAGAATATTATCAAAATTTTTCTAATAATATAAAAATATATTATCTTGATATAAATAAAAATTGAAAAAATTTTCATAATCAATGAATCAAAAATTTATTAAAAAATGCATACAAAACTTATAAACTTGCAAAAAAACTTATAAAAAAAAATAATTTTAATTATATAATGTGCTGGTCCTACCCTGCTATATGAATTTGATATAAATTAAATAAAAAATACAATATTCCATATATCACACTATTAAGATGATCAGATGTACCTTTTTATGAACAAAAATGGAAAAATCTTGATAAATATATATTTCAATATCTAGCTCCAAAATTTTGGAAAAATTCAAAATATGTAATAGCAAATTCAGAACAATTAAAAAATTTAGCATTAAAAATATCACCAAAACAAGATATACAAATCATAACAAATGGTATAAATTTGGAAGAATTTAAAAACACTTGAAATAAAAAAGACAATAAAAATTTTAATATACTTTTTGTATGAAGACTTACAGAAAGAAAATGAATACTAGAATTAACAAAAGCATTTAAAAATTTTGCAAAAGATAAAGAAGATATAAAACTTAATATAGTTTGAGATGGTTGACTTTATGAAGAAATAAAAGAATATATTGAAAAAAATAATCTAAATAATAAAATAATTTTACACTGACTCATAAATCATAATAAAATAAAACAAATATATCATCAAAATGACATATACATACTTCCAAGCTCAAATGAATGAATGAGTAATACTTTACTTGAAGCACTTGCAAGCTCTTTACCTGTTATTATAACGGATGTAGGAGGAACAAAAGAACTTTTTGAT
>NZ_JAEDAM010000061.1 GCF_018420025.1 Candidatus Vampirococcus lugosii
ATTTGCAAATCTTTCTTCATCATTAAATATAGTATAAAAATTACTAGATCAATATGTACCAATTCAAGTAATATTTGATTCAAATTCACTACTAGCAGATACTGTTTCAATTCAAGAATTAATTACATTAAATATTTCTCATTGAGAAGAAAAGCAATACATACCATCTTTCAAAAGATTTAAAGTACATCAATTTATATCTACAGGAATATCGTAATTAATACTTGTTCATCTTACATCATTATTAATTGCTTTTAATAAAGCTCATTTATTTCAAGATATATTTAATCAATTATTATATACAATACTATTTAATTCTCATAAAACTTCCAGTTCATCTTCAGTAAATGAATAAACATAATCAGATGAAACTCAAGAAATACTTACAATATTAAATCATTTTAAATATTCACTATTTAAAACAGTTTTTAATTGTTTTATATTTTGAGAAAATCTTCAGGTTTGTTCTAATAAATCTAATTTTTTTTCTATTTCTTTATATTTTTCCATTTTTTGATCAGAATCTGCTGGAATTCTTCTAAACAGATCTATATCTTTCGTCAAATCTTCTACTGTAAAATCAATAACAACTTGTCATTCAGGAGTATTAACTATATTTTCTTTATCTCATTCAATAAGTGTAGATAAAACAGCAAACAATAAATATATTACTAATACAATTCATAAAACTATAGATATAGGGAATTTATTGTCTACGAAAAAATCTTTCATTTTATAAATTTTTTTGTAATCATATCAGAATTTATTTTCTGTACTATCATCTTTAATGATTGAATCAAATTCAAGTCTAAAAAAAGATATAAAACTAATATTATTATTAGATATTCTTGATCTAACAAGTTCATCAAATTCTTTAAAATTATTTTCTATACTATTTTCTGTATCATTCAACAATTCTTGTAATTCAGATTTTTCAACTATATCAGAAACTTTACAAGCAACTGTCAATATTTTATCTCAATCTTCAAGTTCTCACTCTATAAATTCTGAAAAAATATTTATTTTTTCATTTCATTCCAAATCATTATCAACCATATAATTAACTTTTCAATCTCTGAAAATTACAGTGCTAATATCTCATATCATACTTGACATATAAGAATCTTGAAAAAATATTTGTAAATTTCATCTTATAGTAAAGAAATCAACATCATGTATTTTTTCTGAAAATGTTATTAATTTATTGTTCATAGCTTGAAGTTTATCTTCAATTTTACTTTGAATTTGTTTAGTTGTATAATCTTGTGAATAAGATAAATTTTCTTCTATATCAGCAATAAATTCCGAAAAAAGATCTTTTTGATATTCCAAAAATTTATCTGTAAGAAAAACTATATCTACATTCAAAAAAATGCCATCTCCAAAATCCTTATAAACATTAAGTTTATTTATATTTTCTCAAAAATATTTTTTATCTTTAAAAAGTTTCATAATATCAAAAATTAATTTTAGTTATCTAAAAAAAGAATAATAAACTCATATATAATTAATTTATTTATTTTTTCAACTTAAAATATATTAAAAATATAAGTAAATTTATTTTCAAGGATAAACATCTATTGTTCAAGTAAAAACTTTAATTTCTCAATTTAAATTATAATCAATCAAAACTTCCATTCATTTTTTTGTTTCTTCCGAAAATCATTGATCAAACAAAAAATTTCATAAACTATAAATTATTGGTTTATCTTGATACCGATCAATTCATTGTGCTACATGTGGATGATGACCTATTATAATATCTGCACCACAGTCAATTAATTTATGAGCAATATTTTCTTGCATTACATTATGTTTTGTTTGATATTCTAATCACCAATGAACACTTACAAAATTTTCATAATCTTCTTTGTATTCTTTCAAAATATCACAATAAGTATTACTCAAATTAGGAGTAATAGTAAAATCATAACTATGCCAAGCATAATCAATTCATCTAATATTTCCTGTATAAATATAATTCTCTTCAAAATAAGATCAATGTCTTATATAACCAAAATAATCAAAATCTTCATTTTTAAGATTTTCAACTGTATTTAAATGAGCTGGGATTCATCTATCCATAGTATGATTATTTGCCAAACTCATAATATTAAATCATAAATTTCCAAGCCAAGTCAAAAAATCATTAGATGAACAAAAAGCAACTGTTTTACTTGTTTGTTGACAAATAGATTTATCAGATACTACTGGAGTTTCCAAATTTAATCAAACAAAATCAAAACCAAAAAGTTTTCTATGATGAAAATAATTTAAATCTTTTTGTGTATTTCAAAGACTAAAATGTCTTGAAAAAAAATTATAAAAACTTTCTTCATCATCTAAATAATAACTAACTCATCTATCATAAATTAAATCACCATAAAATGCTATTGTCAAACCATTGTTAGATATTTTTTCATCTTGATAAAAAACAAATAATCTAGAAGTATTATCATATCATTTCTCTTTTGAATAAATTAAACTACTACTATCTCTATAATAAAGTTTAGGATATTTTTCTTTTTCAAAAGCTAAACTATTCAATATATATAAACAATTTTGACAATCAACTTCAAGTTTTTTATAATCTTTAATATTTAAAGAATTTTTGAGAGTATACAAACTAGTTTTATCATGAACATAAGCAAAATTTTCAGGAACATAATGAGAAAAATCAACCGATGCTATATACAAAGTATTTTTATCACTAAATTTATTTTTTAAAATTTCTTTTAATTTATCTATTTTTACAAAATTATTTGGAGATATCACTAGAGGATAAATTTTTGCTTTTGGGAAAAAATTTTCTATATAAGGAAAATGTTCTTAAATTCAATGTTCTTTTGTAATATATTCTCAATTTTTGTAAGAGAAAAGATAATCACTTTTGAAAATTGATTCTTTTCAATTTCAATCAAAAATCAATTTATTCTCTACCAATGAATATAAATTATTACAAAAATCACTATAACAAACTTTATTTTCTTTATCTTTTGAATCAAATGAAAGAAAATTATTTTCTCAAACTCAAAAATGATTTGGAGATATTATAACAATATTTAAATCTTTTATTCATTCAAGTTTATATTCATTTTTTATTTTAGAATAAAAATCGTATACAACATTAGATTCTATCATAAAATGTGGAATAATAGCAAATTCTTGTATAATTTCTTTTTGTTCAATATTTTCTTTTTTAATCTCTCAATTTGTATTTAAAATATATTTTTTATCAAAATCTAAATTATTATTAATATTTTCTGATTTAATATTAAAACTTTCAGAATAAAAAAAATATACATTTACAAATCAAACAGAAATAATAAAAAGGAAAATAAATAAAAAATAATTTAATTTCATTTATTTATTTTTTCATATAAATCTTGAAAAGGTAATGATCTTAATAAATTTTTATCTTCATCACTAAGTTGATCATAAGAATTTTGCCAATTTTCATCCGTTAATCTTCATGAATAATCTACATATTGTCAAATATGTTCTTCTCAATAAAATTCATAAGGAGTATATACCGGTCCTACAACTATTCTAGGTCAATTAATATCATTTATCATCAACAAAATTAATTGAGGTCTTCATATTGCATTGTATAAAGCTCAATATTCACCTGATGTAAAAATATCTGCTATTATAGATCATCTTTGTTCTTTTTGTAAAGGCAATCAAACATAAACATTTGGAATTAAAATTTCTTTAAGTTTAATATAATATAATCTTAATTTTTCAAAATCTTCATCTGATATTTTTTCATTTTTTGTTTGAGAAACTGCAATTCATCTTACAAATTCTAAATATTCAATAAAATAATCAAATTTATCATCTTGATCATAAAATTCTTTTGTATCTTTTGACAAACTAATTAATCTATCAATTAAATCTATATTTGGTTCTATATATCATTTTGGAACTGGTAAACTTGGTGGTTGTATATCTAATTTACATCATCAAAGTCATCATCATCATAATTCAGCATAAACTTGTTTTACATAAAGCAAGGTTGCATGTTTAAGTTCCATATATGATCATAAATATGTAATAAGATTTTTTTGTTGATATAACTCATCTTTTACAAAATAAGGAGAATTTTCATCTTTTATAAACAAATAATTCAAAGTATCCAACCATTTATTATAAATATTATCTTTAAAACTATAATGTTTTACTTGTTCTTGTAAATCTTGTGCTAATTCAAAATAATTATCAACATAATTTTCATCAAGCATATTTTTCAAAAACTCTCAAGCAAAACTACCTGCTAGATCATTTTGTGCAAGAATATGTGCAATAGCTGATGAACTAACAATTGGAGTTTTTATAATTGATTCTTTTTCTGCTGATCAAGCAGTCAATTGATCATGCAACCAAGCATCTATTGTAGCTTTTTCACCAAAAAAGACAAATCATACTGTATCTGAATGAGCTTGTTCTTCTGTTATTGCTCAGAATTTTTCTGTATTATAAGAAGTTGAAATAATACTTTGTTGTTTTAGATTTTTTAGTTCAGTATGAATATTTTCATCAAAATTATTTATAATATCCAAATCACTTTTAAAATTATTTTTTTCAATAAATCAAGCAAGATCATTTATATTTACATCATCATCTTCTCAAATTAATTTTCTAACAAATTCATTCATTTCCATAAATTTATTTTTTTCATCATCATCAATATTATTTGCTTGAATTAATGCAGTTTTAGATAAATCTTGGTCCAAAAAATACATTTTTTGTCTCATAAGAAATTTCATTCCCATAAAATAAGTTTTAAGCAAAGAATTAGTTGTATAATGACTTCTTGGTTGAAATTGTGTATAATCTTGGATGATTTCAATATTATGATCAGTAAATAAGCTTGGGTAATAATGTTTTAAAAATATATCATTAGCCTTTTGTGTTTCAGATTTTATAATTTCTTTCATATGTAAATTTAACATATCTTGAACATCTTCAGGTAAAATAGAAATTTTCTCTTCAAAAGAATTTAATATAATACTAGACATTTTATTATCATCTTTTAACTCTTTTGATTGTCATTCATGATCTCTAGGAAGCAATAATTCAGATTCATCTATTAATAAAGAAGATGCAATTGCCCAATATCATAACAAAAATTCATAATGTAATTTTAATTCTTCATTATCTTCATTTTGATATAAATTCAAAAATTTATCATAAAAAACATTTGCAATTTCAGAGATATTTTTTCTCATAAAAGCTTGTTCATAATATTTTAAATTATCAGAAAATAAAGTATAATACATATGTAATAATAGATCAGAGGTTACAAAAAGTGTATTATAAGGATATCTTCTATATTCTTGTGTTTGTCATCAAATATAATTTAGATAAGCAACCCATTCTTCATTGAAATTGAATGAATCTATCGGAGAATCTCAATCTCATTCATAATTAATATATTGCCATTGAGGATCTAATAATACCCATCATCTTTGTTTGAAAAATTCTAATAAATTTCAAGATAAATTTAAAGAATTAGGTTGAGTTGAAAATCAATATTTATAAAAAAAATATCAATTTCATTCATAGTGATCAGAAAGTTCAATATCTTTTCAAGCTGAAAAATCTTCCCAAGAGACTGTTTTTATTAAATTATTATTATCAATATTAATAAAATCAACTCATTCCTTGCATTTTTCATTATTTGATAATCTATCTATAACTTCTTCATTTGGATTATATTGCTTTGTCCATTTTTCATTAAATCATTTAGTAATAGATTGGAAATTATTCATTTCATCAATACTTGGTTTTTCCATTTGCCATGTATATGAATAATTTATTTCTTTATTTGGATCATATACTTTTTCATTTTCAAATCTAATTGCTCATTGATTTTCTTTTTCACCACTTTCTACTTCTTCTTTTTCTTCAATATTTTTTTCATCTTCCTCATTTTTATTAATTTCCTCCAAATTTTCATTTTTTTTCTCTTCCTCAAATTTTCATTCTTCCTTATTTTTTCCTTCTTTATCATTCAAAACTTCAAAATTTTCTTTTTCAATCTTTCAAATTTCTTCTTCTTGATTTTCTTGTATACATCAATTTAAGTTCAAACTTATTAATCATAAGATTAGTAATATTATTATTTTTTTCATCGTTAATTTAATTTAGTTTATAAAATATTTTATGGTTCAAATGTTTCTGGATCTTTGTCTTCTTGGATTTTTCATTCGTAGTAGACATTATATTTATCTTTTGTATAGTCACTATCTTCTTTAAAAATTTCAAATGTTTCTGGATCTGATCATTTTATCTTTTCTCATCTAAAATAAACATTATTTTTATCTCTTGAATATCTAGTACCTTTAAAAACTTCAAAAGTATCAGGATCTGAATCTTTTATTGGTTTATTCTCAAAATAGATATAATTTTGATCAATACCATAATCTCAATCTATATGTTCAAATTCTCTTGGATCTGTCCATACTGTAGAGTATCATTCTTGCACATATTCTGGATCTTCATTCCACGATATTTTTAATACATTTTCTTTATAATACATCATTCAATCATATGAATAATAATTTCATCAAAAGCTTTCATAGTTTTCTGGATCTTTGTCTTCTTGGATTTCTCACCTATGATACACATTATTTTTATCTTTTGCATATCATTCATAAAGATATCAAAATGTATCCGGATCTGCTCATTCTATCTTTTCTCATCTAAAATAAACATTATTTTTATCTCTTGAATATCTAGTACCTTTAAAAATTTCAAAACTACCAGCATCTAATCAATCTAGTATTTCTCAATATTTGTAAACATAATTTTTATCTTTTGCATATCTGTTTTCATAGCCTCAAATATCAACAGGATGATATTCTAAAATTTCAAAAGTATCTGGATGTGCTAAATCTATCTTTACTCACCAATAATAAACATAATTTTTATCTTTTGAATAAGCTGTATTTCTTTGAAAAACTTTAAAATATTTTCACTCTACTTTATTAAGTTTTTCACAACCCAAATAAACATTATTATTTATAATTAAATAAAAACTTCTATATGCTTTTATTATATCAATATTATTTTCATCTAAAGTATTTAATTTTTTTAATAATTCTCATCTACAGTAGATATTATTTTTTTTCTTATACACTTCTAATCCAAAATCATCATCTCATAATATTGTAAAAGTATTAGGATTTATATTTTTTTTAATATTTCATTTATATACATTGTTTTTATCTCTTGCATATCTCCAGCTTTCCTGATATACTTCAAAAGTATTTGGATCTGCTCATTCTATTTTTTCTCAATTAAAATAAACAAAATTATCTTCTATATGATAATTACTTCCCAATTCTTCATACAATATAGAAACTTTTTCTGAACTTATATTTTCTATTTTATCTCATTTTACTTTTGAAACTACTTCATATTTTTCTTTTGTCTTATCCTCAAATTCTAGTATTACATTAAAATTATATTTATCATCATCTTTTCTAATATTTTTAACTTCTGTTGATTCTAATTCTTTATACCAAGATTTAAAAGTTTCCAAATCAATATTTGAATTTAATCTCATTTCAAATGCTTTTTTCAATTCTCATTTTTCCATTAAATTATAATATTCTTT
>NZ_JAEDAM010000062.1 GCF_018420025.1 Candidatus Vampirococcus lugosii
GTAGTCAGCAATATAACTATTTCCCGTCTTTTTTCAAGTCCTTTTTTGACTTTTTTCTACTTACAATCAATATCTAATTTAATCTCGATTCAAGTAGTCAGCAATATAACTATTTCCCGTCTTTTTTCAAGTCCTTTTTTGACTTTTTAAAAAAATGTATAATAAATTTTATGCATTTAGTTAAACTACTTGTATTGAGTCCAAATAGATTATGAAAAAGATATGGTATAATGTTTTTGAAAAAATATAAATTATTGTAGCTTACTTAATGCCAATTTTGATATACGACTATATTATTTTTTTGAGTAATATTTTTAAAACTTACATCTAAATTTTTATAAGGAGTCTATTTGAATAATATCATTACACTTTTCTACTATACAAAAAAATATTAAACTAATTGATTAGCATCTATCTCTTTAAAATTTCCTACATCATCAAAAATTTTAAATTTATTTGATTGAGGAGAAAAAGAATCAAATACATCAAATTCTCAATATTTCAAAACTTTTGCTGTATTTCATTCTACTGAAAAAGCTATACTCAAATTATTTTTTAAAACCATAATAATTAAATTAGTTCTATCAATACAATAATCCAATATATCTCAATCTACTTTATTATTTCAAACTAATAATGAAGAAACTCTCCTATCAAATGCAAAAGTATTTTCAAAAAGCAATAAATCCCCTGCTCTATTTATTATAAAATTTCTAATTAAATTTCAATGATTTTGTCTTCCTACACTTATTCAAAAATGAATTCATTCCAAAGTAGAATTTATTTTATTACAATCCAAAAATTTTGTTTCTTGTATAACTCATTTCTTATCAAGAAGATGTATTTTATAATCATAATTAGTACTAATGTTTACTTTTGAAACTAATATTAAAAAATGTCTTTTGGTAAGACAATATAATTGATTTTTGTTGGAAGAAAATAGTCAACATATTCCTTGATATGAAATGGAAGATATTAATTTTCTAGTTTCACCAAAAGACATATTTTTAATTAAATTACTCGATAGATAATCATTATTTTCAGTCATTTATTGATAATATTAATTAATTAAAATTTTCTGTTCATTTCATGTTTTCATATTTTTAATAATATAATAATTATTACTTTTTTCATTTTGTCAAAATATAACAACATTTTTACTTAATCTTTTATTTGCAAAATCTAATTGTTTTTTAAACTTATCTTCAAAAGGATAAATTTCTACACTTTTTCATTTTTTTAAAAATGATAACATTATAGACAATATTTCTTTGTTGGTCTCATCAAAATTTAAAAAAAAATAATCAGGTCAAGTTTGAAAATCTTTTTGAGAAAAAGTAATTTTTTTATCCAAAAAAATAGAATAAAGCCTATCAATACCAATACTTCCACCAACTCAAGAACAATTTATTTTGGAAGATAATGAATTTGTAAGTTTATCATACCTTCATCATGAACAAATACTTCAAAACTCTGGAAACTCATCTATAAATATTTCAAAAACAGTTCCTGTATAATAATCCAAACCTCTTATTATAGAAAAATCAATTTTATATTTTATATTAATACCTAAACTTGAAGAAATTGATAATAAAATTTCTAATAAAGAAATTAAATCGTTTACTCATTTTTTATAATTATCATCATCAATTAAATTTAAGATATCTGGAAGATCTTCAAAAAAAATTTCTTTTGATAATATTGAAACAAGAAAATCAATATCCTCATCAGATACAGAATTTTTTGATAATTCTTCAATAAAATTAGATTTAGATAATTTATGAAATTTATCAACGATTCATACAAGTTTTTTTTCTATAATTTCACTTGAAGATATTTTTTTTAAAATACTTTCTATTATTAATTTATTATTAATATTTACTGTAAAATCTATTTTTTTATCACAAACACCAACAATATCAAATATTGTCATATACAAAATGGCAATAATTTCTGCATCATAATAGAATAGATTATCAAACTTTTTTTGATTTCGTATAACATCAATATCAGCTTGAGTAAATTCTTTAAACCTTCATTTTTGCTGTCTTTCTCATCTTCGCACTTTTCATATTTGATATTTTTTGAAAGGGAAAAGTAAATTTGAAAAATTATCTACAACAAATCTAGCAAAAGGAATTGTTTGATCAAAACGAAGAGAATATTTTTTTATATCATCTACTCACTGAGCCAATCAATAAAGTCCAAAAATTTGTTTACTTATATCTTCTCATCATTTTGAAAGTAAAACTTCATTTTTTTCTACTACTGGAGTTTCAATATGATTATAATTAAATTTTTTAAAATTAAGTTCAATTAAATCCAAAAAAGCATCATAAACAACTTGATTTTCAATACTATATTCATTAAATCATCATACTTTAAACATAATATTTTATATTATATAACAAATATAAATCATTTATTATCTTGTATTTCTTTTTCTATATAAATAAATCTTTCTTTTCACATTTTTTTTATAAAATATTCAACATATTCTTTATCAACTACTAAAATTGATTTTGAATAATATTTTTTATTCTTTTCTAAATTTGAATATATATAAAAAACAGATTCTAATCAAAATCAATTTTTAAAAACATAATCATCACAATAAATATCAGAATAACTAAAAAATCTTTCAAGATTTATTTTGTCTTGACACAACAGTTGGTAATTAACAAACAAATATCATAAAGTTGAAAAAGTAATTAATCTATATTCAGTATTTGATGATATATTGCTAACAATTTTATCAAAATTATTCTTTGCTACAATTTGGTTAATATCCAAAAAAAGCTCAAAATTTTTGTCCATAAAAAAATAAATTCAATTTATATAAATGTAATATAAAAACACTTTATACATAAAATACACAAAAAATCAATACAATAATTCTAATTTTCTTCAATTAAAAAATATAAAAATTTCTAAAAATATAGTTAGAAACTAATAAAAACAATAAACAAAAAATGTAAAATTAATGGAAATTTAAAAAATATTTATGATATTAATTAAAAAAGTAATGTATACTTGATTAGAAATTATATGATATATTAATGCGGAAAATTTGGTTTTGTCTATTGTAATATGAACATAAAGTTCTCTACTAAAATCATCAATTCATACAAATAAATATTCTTTAATTTTTTCTTTATCGTCTTTTATGTAAGGTAGTTTTTTTGTATCCATATGAAACATTTCTCATGGATATGTTTTATTGTATCTTCTTGCTTGTGCATTTTTCTTCTTTAATGTTTTCTTTTCAATTTTTGATAATCTTTTAAATCAGTATGCTAATCATCTAAATCTTGTGTTTGTTGAATTACGTATCTGAAATTCTTTTACTCTAGCTCTCTTTATCACTTTATACACTGTTGGTCTGCTTATATTATATTTATTTGCCAAATCCACAACAGACCATTGATCACAATATAGTTTTCGAATATGTTTACGATTCTTTTCTGTTAGTCTCTGATTTTTATGTTCTTTTTTTTGAGTACATGTTATATGTATATTCATATTTTGTTTTTTACATAAATATAAATTTTATCTATTATATCTTTTTGTATAAATAACGCTAGTCTATATTACATATAATGTATGATATGATGAAAATAAATTTAAAAATTTTTTAAAAAATAATATATATTATGAGAATTTTCAATTATAACTAAACAATTAAAACTAAAAAAATCTCTTAAATCTTGATTAGTTTGATATGTTTAGTATTATAATAATATTGATGATTTAGAAATTAGGAATGCACTTTATTTAACTTTAAATTCTATGAAGTTTTTGGGTATATGAAGTTGTGTAAAACTTGGTTTATGAAATGTATCAGTTTTTATTAATTAAATTTTGTATATAAAAAAATAGAGTAGTTAAATATAACTCTATTTTTTTTACTATATATAGTAAATTAACTTGAAATAAAAGTTTTTATTATTAATAAATAATTGATTACATAATTATTTTGTTAAAAACTCTAAAACTCCTTTCTCAAGCATTGCTAAATTAAAAATATAATCATTATGATCAAAATTTTCTCTTAAAGGTTTTTGTGTTTTTTGCCAACCAAAACCGTCTGTTATCCAGAAAAATTTATATTGTCCGTTCAAAACATCAAATAAATTTCTATATTCTCCTGCTGTAGATTTTAGTTTTGAACCACCTCCACCATAAAAATTTGTCTCAATAATAAAAAGTTCTTTTCCGTTATCTATAACAAAATCATATCTTCTTGAAGATTTATCAACTGGTACATCATAACCTAATTCTTTTTTGATTTTTTCAGAATTAGCTTCTTTTAGATACTTGTAATTACATTTTTCGCAAACATCTTTGATAAAAACTTCTACAATATTTTCCATTGCATGTCCACCACGATTTTTTCTTGCATTACTGTCTAAGCCAGCTTCAACTCCTATCATATAATCAACTAAATTTTTCAACCTTTTATTTACAATCAAAGATTTTAATCCTGTTTCTTTTACAAAATGTAAATATTTTTCAATATCTTCATCCTTAATTTCTTTTTTAGAAAAATCAAAATTTTCATAAACAAGTTTTTTATTTTGATAATCAACTAAAATTTTGAAATTCTTTTTATTGCTTCCGTCTCTAACAACCAAAGCAGGAAGTACTTTTGCAATACTTGGATTTTCTTTTATCAAAAATCTAAATTCATCATCAAAATTTTCTTTTCCGATCAAATAGTTTAGAGCATTTAAAGCAAGTTCAATCTGTTTTGTGTTTTTTAAAACTTTTTCCCAATTAACAAAATATGACCAAATAGTATTGCTTGGTTTTAAATTAGAAATCAAAAAATCAAAAACTTGTTCTTCTGACTCTAAATTTAATACTGATTTATAAAATGTAATGTTTTTCATAGTTTATTTTTTAGAATTAAATTTATTTTTTAAGTTTTTGTCCAATTCTTCAAATCTTTTAATAGACAAATCAAGATATTCTTTTTCAAGATCTATCCCAATAAACTTTCTACCAAACAAATAAGAGGCAAGACCTGTTGTAGAACTTCCCGTGAATGGATCTAGAATTGTATCTCCTTTATTTGTACTAGCTAAAACGATTCTTTTTAATAATTCTATTGATTTTTGAGTAGGATGTTTTCCAAAAGTTTTTTCAATTTTACTTGGAGTTAAAATAGACCACACACTTCTCATTTGTTTTCCTTTCTCGTGCATAACTTCATATCTATCTTTTTTTCCACAATGATTACATTTAATTTCTTTAGTATAATTATTTTCCCAATTTACCATAGTTTTATAATTGAAAGTATGTTTTGCTTTTTTATCTTTTCATGCCCAAATCAAAGTCTCATGACTGGCAGTAAAAAAACGACAACTCAAATTTGGTGAAGCATTTGGCTTTAGCCATGCAATATCATTTAAAATATGAAATTTATTTACTTGCAAGGCAAATCCACATTGATAAATAGAATGATATGTCCCTGAAATCCAAATTGTTCCATTTGGTTTTAAAACTCTTTTACAAGCCTCAATCCATGTAAGATGAAATTCAAAATTTTGTTTTGTCCCATTACACATATCCCAATCTCCTTTTTTTACACTTACCATTTTCCCATTTTGACAAGTAAAACTTCCACTTGAAAGAAAATAAGGAGGATCGGCAAAAATCATATCTACAGAATTTTCTGGCATACTATTTAAAATATCCAAACTATTAGCTTGATAAAGTGTAAATTTTGGTTTTTCGTAATATGGTTTTTGCATATTATTTAGTATAAGTTTTAAAATAATATATTTCTATTTTATAAAATTTTGTAACTTTTCATTTAGTTATAAAAAATATTTATTATAAAAATATATTAAAAGTTTAATTTTAATCATCTACTATTATTTTTATTCTAGAAGATATAGATGGCAAATTTTCATACCATGGAGGAGTAATTCTAATGATTCATACATCTATTTCATCATATCAAATTATAATATTTTTTGCTTGTGAAGCTGTTTTACCTAATATTAAAGACGATATTTCATCTTTTAATGCTGACATATCTCTTTTGAAATCATATCATAGTACTACATCTATACTAGTAGGAATTATATAATATCAATCTGATTTATTATTTTCATAAAAAATAATACTATCTTTATTAATATCTATCAAATTATAATTTTTAGATTTTCTAGTTTTCATAAATTTTTTTACTGCATTTAACATATCATTCCATTTTATGTAAGCTACATTAATTTTGAAATTAACTTTTCAATCAATACTATAAACTTTATCACCAACTTCCTGTTTTATTTGTTTATCTAATATTTCTACATCAATAAAATCTTGAAAATGTAATAAAATTTCATTTTCTTTATCTATCAAAGAACTTGCAAAAGAATTTATATTACTTTTTATATGATCTTCCAAATAAGTATTTATAGTATCCAAATCTGCTTGTGTAACTTCTCATTCTTTTTCAGTTTTTCATCATACAAATTTTTCATTGGGATATGCATATATATTTTTTGCTATATTAGATTCGGGCAAATTTTTGATATATAATGTATCAGATTGAGATATATTTCATCTTGCTCAAATTACTTCCCCAAATTCATCTTTACTATCTGCTACAACTTCTACAACAACATTTCAAGGTCAATCATCATTAGCAGGAGGAATGTTTACCCATGATTTAGTTCTAAAAATTAGTCAAGAATCAGTTATTAATCTAGTATTTGAAACTAAAGAGTAATCAAATTTAGTATCATTATATATAGTAATAGTTCAACTTGATGGTTCTTGACTATATTTAATATTTTCTACATCAATAGAAATTGAATAATCCAATATTTTAGATTTTATATTATATGGAATAATAATTTGAGACATATTTGTAAAAGTATCATAATCTTCTTGAGGAACATATCTGAAGTTGTAAGTAATATTTTGTGGTTCATAAGATGATTTTATATATATACTAGCAGATGGAGTAACATATAGATAAAAATAATAAAAAATAACTAAAATAAAAAAAGTTTCCAAAAAAATAATAAAATATCAAAATGTAGATTTTTGTTTAAATATAAATTTTTGAAGTTCTGATGAATATAGAAAAAAATCTTTAATTTTTTTAAAAAATTTTAAAAATGGATTTAACTCTATTTCTTCATAATTTGCTCATATAGATTTATAATATTGTGATAAAGTTTTTGATTTACACAAAAAAACATAATCAATACTTTTTGTATCTAATATATCCAATATTTGTTTTCATAACCATTTATTCTCAAATATAATATTTTTAGGATCAATTACTATTTCTACACTTTTATTATTTGGAATTTTTTCCAAAGTTTTAAAAATTTTGTACAAACTATCTTTGGAAGAAAAAATAATTTTCATATTTCAATAATATATTTATAATTAAATATTAAACTTTAAAATAATATTATAATTATTTTTTATCTTAATCTAAAATAAAGATATACAAAATATAAAGATATAAAAATAGTTCGATAATTTTTAATATCAAATGTGTATCAAAACATTTCCGTAACTAAAATTTTATCATATAATTGAAAATAAAAAACTAAATTAATCATAATAGATAAAAATATAAATCAAAAAATTCATATTCAATATCTTCTAAATATGTAATTCAAGATTAATCATATAATAAAAATACTAATTCAAAGTAAAGATAAAAATAATCATACAGGATATACCATATCATAATTATATAAAACACTATCTTGCAAAAAAGTAGATACACCAAATACACTAGATGTTGGTCTTCATATAAAATTATCTCATAAAAGCAAAAATATTCAAAAAGGAACTAAAGATAAAGATATACTATAAAAAAATACATCTATCCATTTGAGTTTCTCTATTCTTAGATCTATTTTTTTCAAAAACATACTCAAAGCAATAATTAATCATAATGTAATTCAAATAAAATTAAATTCATAGCCATATGGAGAAAGAATAATAAATAAATCATTCAAACTTAAAGGAATTACTAAATTATATTTAAATAAATTATAAAAATATCATCACAAAATATAAGGCAATATTAAAAAGATAGGTAGCCAATTAAAAAATTTCCAAAAATTAATATTAAATCTTTTTGAATAAAAATTAATTAAAAAAATTACACTAATAATAAAAATTACTACTCATATTCATGTCATATATATATTATTTCATGCTATATTAATATAAGGATACATATTTATTTTTTAAATATATTTAAAAATTTATCTTATATATGTTGTTATTTTACTTTCTCTTATTCATACAACTCTTACATTACCAGGATAATCTAATTGATCTTCAATTTTTTTTGCTATAGACATTATAAGTTTTTCAAATTCATATTCGCTAACTTTATTAGAATCAACAAAAGTCATTATTTCTCTACCTGCTTGCATTATATATACTTTTTCTACTCAATCAAACTCTGTAACTAGATTTTCCAAGTTTTCCATTCTTTCAATAAACATATTTTTAGTATTGAATCTAGCTCATGGTCTAGCGGCACTAATTGTATCTGATGCTGTAACTATCCAAGAAATAGGATCAACAAGAGGAACATCAAAATGATGTCATTCAGCAGAATTTATTGTAATTGAGTAAAATCAATATTGTCTAAGTATTTCTCAACCAATTTTTGCATGTGCCATTCATATTCATGCTTTAAGTTTACCTATATCGTGCAACAATCATGCTTTTTTTGCTAATTGTCAATCCAAACCAAGTTCATTTGCTATTCATTCTGCTATTCTAGCAACTTCAATACTGTGAATCCATAAATTTTGTCAATAACTATATCTAAAATAAAATTGTCAAATCATATAAACTATATCTGATTTCATTATAGGCAAATTAAGAATAGTCAATGCTTCTTTACCTTTTTCAATAATAAAATCATCTATACTACTTAATACATCATTGTAGGTAGATTCGATATATAATGGATTTATTCTACCATCTTTTACTAATCTTTTTAATGTTTCTCAAGCTACATATCTTTTTTCTGGATCAAAACAAGAAATATTTACAACCAAAGGTGTGTCATCTATTATTACTTCTGCTCAAGTAATCTTTTCAAAAAAAGATATATTTCTTCATTCTTTACCAATAATTTTTCATTTAGTTTCATCATTTGGAATATCTATAGTTGATATAGTAAATTCACTTACTTGATTCATACCAACTCTTGGTAAAACTTTTGATATAATACTTGCTGCTTCTTTCATAGCAACTTCTTTTTTCAAAGTTTTTTGTTTATCAATAAAATTAGCAAGATCTTTTGAATATGTACTTTCTACAAAAGAATAAATTCTGTCTTTAGCTTCATCTTTAGTATATCAAGAAATTTTTTCCAAAAGTTCTAATTGTTTATTTTCTATATTGTCTAAACTTTCTTTTTTTTGAATTAATTTTTTTTCTTCTTCATTCAAAGAAGATATTTTTTCTTCAACTTTTTCTTCTTTTTTTGTTATTCTATCTTCCAAAGTTTCAATTCTTTTAAGTTTTTGTTCATATTCTTTATTTGCCTGTTCTATTATTGAATTAGCTTTTTTGTCCGCTTTATCTATTATAGAAATATATTCCAAATCTATTTTTTCCAACCTTTCATCAAGTTTTTTTTCTTTTTTATTTACATAAGTTTCATATATAAACTTTCAAATAAAAACTCACAAAACTAATACCAATATTGGTATTATGATGTTTAATATAGTCATCTTTTTATTTTTTTATCTAATTAAAATTAATTAATATATTATATTTTATTAAAAAATAAATTATTTTGTAAATACAATAATTGTATTAATAAAATTGCTATATTTAAATTGATATGTTTTAAAACTTAAAATATATTTAATTAAGTTATTGTAAAAAATTAATAAATTTAAATTATTCTTAACTTATGTTCTAAAAAATTTTAATATTTATTTATCATAATTTATATTTTAATATATTTATTAAATCTAGTTTAAAGTTTAGATTTAAAAAATATTTCTAGTTTATTATATAATTTATATATTAATTGTATATTGTTTTTACTGATTTTAAAAATAAAATCAACTAAAAAAATAATTATTCCCGCCCGGGCGAGGAAAAGATGTTGATTTTGTGAAAGAAAAAAATATAATGAAAGAGATTTAGTAATATTAAAAAATAAAGAGATGAAAAAGATATTGATATGAACACAAGATTTCAAAACATTTATAAATGAAAAATGATATTATATAGATAAAACTAAAACAATACATAATTTATTGATAAGTAATAG
>NZ_JAEDAM010000063.1 GCF_018420025.1 Candidatus Vampirococcus lugosii
GCATATTCAATTATTCTAAACAAAAAAACACATTTTGATAATGGTTCAGGTTGTTTTATAGAAGTATGATATAATGATAATAATATTGGATTATGTATTTTATTAAAATTAACTATATAATTATTTGTTTTGTAAAAATTAATCCTTTCATAAAACTCTTTTTCTAACTCAAAAAATTCATTTGATATTCAATAATTATATAATGACCTTAATTTTTCATCTAATTCTTTATTTCAAGTTTCCATATAAAGAACTCTATACTCTATATATGCAATTAAGTCAATCAATTCTTCAGCTTTTTCTTTTCATTCTTTGCTTTGAAAGTATACAGCAGTTATATTATTTGATGGACTAAATATAATTGAATTTCAATATATATAATTTATGTTATAAACATCAATTCAAAATAAAAGTCTTGTATTTTTGTTTTTTGGATCATACCTATTTTCATCTCTAAGTATTGGATATTTTTTTAAATTGTTATTCCATATTTTTTCATCTTTAACTCTTTGAATAACTCTTAGCATACCTGTTTTTAACATTTTTTTTATTATATCTTCCTCTTTTTCTATTTCATCTATTTTAAAATTATTTTCTTCTACTAAATTATCTAATTTCTTTAATTGAAAAAATTTTTAATTCTTTTTCAAATGCTTTTAAATATTCTAAATGAGTATCCATTCAATAAAATTTAAATCCTAAACCTTCACTCTAACTTTTCCAGTCAATAAATCGTTCATAAGTCATTTTTTGATATTTTCAAGTTTTTGTTTATATGCTTGTTCTTTTTCTATTTTTCCATCTGCACTTGATAATATTTCTGCTATTTTTTGTTGTTCTTGAAGAGATTTTGGGATTTTTACTTTAATTTCACCTATTTGTTCAGTTCATATGTTAGGTGGATCAGTTCATAATATTTCAATGTCAATAGCATTTATAAAATAACTACTTACAAATAAATAATAAGAAAATATATCATATATATTAAAACAATTAAACTTTCAAACTCTTTGATTTAATAATGATATACCATCATTACTATATACTTTAGTTATTTTAGATTTTTATTTAATAATGGTCTAGTTAATGCTAAAACTATATCTCATTCTTTAATTAAAAAATCACTATAAATACTTTTATAAATATCTGGTAAAAAGGATTGTTCTTTCCATTTAATTTTTCATATTCATACATTTGCTATTTTTAACCAAGGAATTCAATGATATGTTTCATCTTTAGACTTAAAAGCATATCAGCCAATTATTTTCATTCTTTTACTTAGTTTCTCTACCTCCCAACTCTCTGGAATTCTCCCCAACTCACTATCTTTAAATTTTGTATGAGGTTTTCAAGTATTTGTATCAATTCATTTTGTAAATAAATCTTCCATCAATCAAGTTTTGATTTTTTTGTATTTTTCTATCAAATCATCAGTTTTTTGTATAGCTTCATCTACTGTTGAAAGTATTTCAGCTATTTTTTGTTGTTCGGCAAGGGATTGAGGGAAATGTATTATTAAATTTTGAACTTCAGAAATATAATTTCTTTTATGACTATCAGGAATTAAGTTTAAATTTAATAAATAATAATATATAAACTTTAAATTGTAATTATTTATATTTGTTAATAATTTTATTGCAGAAGATTTAATTTTAAATTTAAAATCAACATATTTTAAATCCATTGTAAAATCATCAAAAATTATAACATCTCATTTATTATAAATTCAATCTTTTTCATCAGTATATCATAAAATAAAAGCCTTATTTGCAGTTAATACAGGTATAGAATTATTTTTATTATAATCAGTAGATTTTACTAGATATTTATCAGGTTGCTCATATTCTAAAATATTATAAATATATTCCACCTTCCATCCTTCAGGAATTTGTATATCTTTTATATTAGTCATAACCTAATTCAGTTAAAAAATTAGAAAGTTTTGTAGTTGTTTGGTCTCTATCTTGTTCTATATCTTTAAGAGAAACTCTATATTTATCCCATAGATTTTCAAAAAAAGAAATAAGTTCTTGTTTTTCTCTTTTTAGATCTCTATTTAGATAATTTTCAAGTATTTCTTTCCATTTTGTTTTTACAAGTGCTTTTACTTGTTCTTGACTACAAGATTTTCTCCAAGATGCAACTTGTGCAATTATTTCAGATTTTATATTTTTGATTTCTTTGTCTATTTGTTTTATCTCATCTTTGTATTTTTTGGGGATTTTATAATCTTCTTCATTGTTTTCTGCTTCTGTTTTTTCCTCTTCTATCTTGCTATTTATCTCATCTTTTTTATTTTCTTGTGTTTCTTGATTATTTTTTAAATCTTGAAAATGCTCATTTATAATAAAATCTTCATCTATAAGAGTATCCACAAAACCTACTGATTTAACAGTTTTGAAATCATTTTTTAAGTCTTTCCACCAATTCATAAAAATACCTGCAAGTTGGTGTTCATCAAACACATTTAGATCAGATAAGTCTTGTTTTATATTTTGTAAGTGTTTTTTTCTAAAAGCATACAAATCAAAATCACTATTCATATTTTGAAGTTCTTGCCACATATTTTCATAAAAATCATTTAATTTTGATTTTAATTCTTTTTCTTTGCTAATTATTCAAGTGTCTTTTTCTATATTTTCACTGATATTTTCTTTATTGTTTATAGTATCATTGAATTTATAAAAATCATCATCTAATTTGGTAAGTAAACTTGAAGCATAAAAATTTAATTTATTTATATAATCTTTTTTACTATCTACTTCAGATTTTGGAATTCATCAATTTAAATGAGCTTTAACATTTTGAGGATCAATTTCTGGAGAATTGTCTACATATCTTCTTATATTTAGATTAAAATCTTCTTTTGCAAATCAATCAAAATCTACAATACTAGAATATTTATCAAGCTCAATTTTTTCTTTGTAAACAGTAGTTATTTTTTGTATATCTTCTTGTCTTAATTTATTTTGATTTTTTCATTCAGCAAATTCATTATCAGCATTTATGATAATCACTTTATCTTTCATATTTTCAGATTTATTTTTGTTTATCACAATTACACAAGCAGGAATTCAAGTTCAGTAAAAAAGTCATCAAGGCAATCAAATCACAGCTTCAAGTAAATTATTTTCTAATAAATATTGTCTATAATTTTTTTCTGGTCATCATCTAAAAAGCACTCCATGAGGCAATACACAAGCAAGTTTTCAATTATTTTTCAAACTTGAAATCATATGTTGCAAAAACATAAAATCAGCTTTTGATTTTTCTGGCATCATTACTTGAAATCTTTCTTTGTATTCAAGATTTGATTCTTTGTAATCCTGAGAAAATGGGGGATTTGCAAGTATTTTATCAAATTTTTTTAGTTCTCATCATTCTTTGTGAAGAGGTTTTTCAAGAGTATCATCATTTTGAATATCTTGATTTGTCACTCAATGCAAAATCATATTCATTTTACAAATCGCCCAAGTAGTTCAGTTGCTTTCTTGTCAATTTAAAGAAATATTGTTAGAATTTTCTTGTTCTTTTACATATTCTTTTGCTTGTATCAAAAATCATCAACTTCATACAGTAGGATCATAAATTGTTTCTCAAGATTTTGGTTCTACTATTTGGACAAGTAGTCTTACAACTTCAGCAGGAGTATAGAATTCTCAACCTTTTTTTCAAGCAGTGTCAGCAAAATATTTAATAAGATATTCATAAGCAGTACCTAATAAATCAGGAAATTCAAAATCTTCGTTTCTCAATCTTATTTTATTGAAATGAATCAAAAATTCTTGAAGTTTTTGGTCTCATATTTTATTTTTTCATTTTTTTACATTAAAATTTATATGGCCAAGTACTCAATCTAATTTTTTGGGATTTGCTTCTTCTAGAGAATGAAGAGCTTTATTTAATTCACTTCAAATATCAAATTTTAAATCTTTTAGATAAGACCATTTAGCTTTTGGTGGAACATAAAAACTAAATCTTTTTGAAATATTATCAGTTTCCAATTTTGCTTCTTCTTGTGTAAATCAATTACTTATATTTTTGTTATAAGTTTTTTCATATTCAGCTTCAAATTCATCAGATAATCTTTTCAAGAAAAGTATTCAAAAAATAAATTCTTTAAATTCGGATGCATCCATCTTACCTCTCAAAATATCAGCACTTTCAAATAAATGATTTTCTAATTGTTGTAAAGTTAGTTTGGACATATTTTATTATTTTAATTAAAAAGTAAATAAATAATTTGTTCTATAATATATAAAAAAATATTTATTTCAATTTTAAATTAATGTTTGTTTTATTAAAAAGAAAAAAACTTAAATTAAGATTAAAAAAAAATAATATATAAGATTTTTCAAATAAGAATGATTTAAAAATTTTGTTCTATAAAGATGAGTTTAAAATATATTGAAATTATTAATATTTTTTATATATTAACTAAAATTTATTTTTTTTATATATTAATATAAATTGTAATATATGACTTGAGATGAAAATATAGAATTTTTTTATTCAAGTGAAAATATTGATTCTAGTACTTGAGATCAATATATAGATTTTTTTACTTGAGATGAAAATATAGAATTTTTTGATTGAGATGAAAATATAGATTTTTTTATGTCAGATGAAGATTTATATTTTTTTATTATATTCATATTTATTATTTTTAATTCAATAATTTATTATTTTTATAATAAAATTTTATTTAATTATAAAGATAAACTTAATTTTAAAAGAGAATTAAATTATAAAAGCACAATATTAGACTTAATTATAATAAATATTATGTTATTAATTATACAATTGATTTTATTTTATACACAATTACGGATATTTGATTCTTTAGTACCTCAATTTTTTATTCTTCTACTTGTTATATACTTGGTTTTAAAATATTTTAGATTAAATGATAAAAATAATAAGGAACAAGAAAAATTATATTATATAATTTCGTTTAAAATAAGTATATATAGTTTATTAGTATATATTGCTATTATGATTCTTTTAATAGTTATATTGTATATGTCTTTTATAATATACTAAATAATATTTTTTATAAAAAATATATAAATAAATATTTTATTTTTTATTTTTAGATTGACTTTTAAATAAAAATCAATATTAAAATTTTTTCTAATTAAAACTTTTGGGGATATAAAAATGTTAAAATATATAGTATTAAAATTTCCAGATGGAAAAACTAGAAAATTTTTTATACATAAGGAAGGAGGTGCATATCCCAAACTTATTGTGTATGAAAAAAAATTTTTTAGAAATAAAAGGGTTGGGCAATGTAAAGATAAAAAAAACATCCCAAAGCTTATTGCTATGAAATATGCTACTCAATAATAACTTTTATTTTCTCAAGAATTATTTATTCTTGAGTTTTTTTAAATTAAATTCTAAATATTATATATTGACAAATAATGTTTTATTTTATATGATTAATTTTTATATATAAAAAATATTAATTATGGAAATACCTATTTTTGATAAAGAAAAAAGTAATATTTTATTACAAGAAACAGAAAAAGCAATCTTAGAGCTTTCAACTTTAGATCGAAAAAACCCATTAGACAATAAAAAAAATATGAAATTACTGTTAATATAAAAGAATATAGAATCAAATATGATGAAATTATTCCTCGTATAAAAATATCAGAATGTCCTTTTAGTTGAGAACCTTTAATTATTGCATTTGATCCTATTTGATTAGATGGTCTTTGGTGGATGGAATTCACTAGAAGAATTTATAAAAATGAAATTAAGCCATCAAAATTTAGACTCCTGCGTGGTGCTTTAAATTTTAATAATTTAAAACCAAAGTGATGAAGACATAAAGCTTTATTAGGTCCAGAAGTTCCTTATGTAATACCTCGTATCTTAAAATTACCTACGATGATAATGGTAATATCTCAAATTACTTTGGATTGATATTTATTAAGTTATTTTTCAGATGAAAAACCAAAACCTTGACAACTTACATCCCCATGGTTAGAAAATAATGTGTAATATAGACTAGGATTGTTTATAAGAGGAATATGTTAGTTGTGTTCGTTTTTGATATTAATTATATTTGTTTTTATAATTATTTTATTTTTTGATAAAATATATTTATATTTACAAAAAATACTCTAATTTTCTCTTGATTTTTTTAGAAAAAACAATATATATAAACATATGAGACTAATATATACTAATACATACTATTAAATATTATATTGTTTCGTTTTTTAAAAAATTACTATAATAACTATTATGAATACAGGTACTATCAAAT
>NZ_JAEDAM010000015.1 GCF_018420025.1 Candidatus Vampirococcus lugosii
ATTTACAACATTTTTTATTTCTGTTCGTGAATTTAATCAATAATGATCTTTAACTATATTTGACAAAATATCTCATGATTTTATAGTGTAATAATCTGGTTCTAATTCTATATTCTCTGGATTCTCTGGATTCTCTGAATTCTCTGAATTCTCTGGATTCTCTGGATTCTCTGAATTCTCTGAATTCTCTGAATTCTCTGGATTCTCTGGATTCTCTGGATTCTCTGGATTCTCTGAATTCTCTGAATTCTCTGGATTCTCTGAATTTTCTGGATTTTCTGGATTCTCTGAATTCTCTGAATTCTCTGGATTCTCTGGATTTTCTTGTTCATCAGATGGAATTCATATTTCTTTTGATCACCATTGTTCTTCCAACATTCTAGATTGTTCAGTATCTCAAACAGTATCATCAATTTCACCAGCTTGAACATCTCCACTACCTGAAAAGAAAGTAGTTATAGATTCTCGTAATTCAGAAATATTTTCTTTTGCCATATCAATAATACCAATTCTTTCATTATTTTGTTCACTTTCTACACTAACCAATTCATCTATAAAATTATTAAGAGCAATTTTTTGATCAGCATCCAAAGATAATGAATTATCAATATTATCCTTAATCTCTGAAATATCATCTTCATTACTTCGATCTATATCTTTACTTCAATCAATAATTCAATTTTCAACAAATAATGTATTTATAGCTTGACTTAAAACTTCATTATCTTCAACAGTTTCAACAGTTTCATTATCTTCAAACCTTTCATTATTAATATTTTCTACCATCTATTTTTATTTTTATATATATAAATAAAATATATATATTATTATATATTTTTTTAAAAATTTGTCAAAAAAAATTATATTTTATTAAATAAAGTTAAATTATAAAATTTTAATTATAAATTAAATTATAAACAATATCAAATTTAATTACAATCCAACAAAATCCCTGTTTTATATACAGTTCAATAAGTTTTTTTATCTTGCTCACAATTATCATCAACACAAATATATTTTTCTATTCAAAAAGAATATTCTCAACCATCATATATTGTTCAAGAAGAAAAAATACTTCCAGTATAATATAAAATACTTCAAGTATATAAATTTATTCAAGTTCATAAATCTACTCAAGTTAAATAATTTCAAGTATATAATAAATTATCTAAAGTTAAATTATTTCAAGAAAAAATTGAATATTCATATTTTATTTCATCAATCCAATCTATGTTTGCTCAACTTCGATTTCGTTGCAAATCTATTCAAGTTCAAGAAGGACTACAATTTGATATTCAAGTTAAATTATAAGCTTGTGGTGGTGGTATATAAAATGAATTTTGATATTCAATATTTTTATCAAAAAATTTTCTATTTCAAATAAATAAATTCTGATTAACTTGTATATCAAATCATCAAGTTAAATTTTGTGATATTTTATGTTTTTTTAATAAATTTCATCAAGTAAGATTAAATATAAATTGTATTCGTTCGTCTTCTTTATTTTCAAGCTTTAAATTTAAATTTTGATTAATTATATCACCTGTAAACATAAATTTTTTATCTTGTATTAAATATTTATCATTTCAATCATTAGTAAAATTATTTATATGTAATATAGTATTTATATTATTTCCTGTTAATAATATATTAAATCAACTTGCATAAATATTTTGATAGAATCATAAATCTATAGTTTTGTTAGGAGGAATAAATCAATAAATTCATCATGATTTACATTTTTCTATATTTTCATCTAAACAATCTTGAAAATAAGTTTTATTATCATAAAAATATTTTTCATTAAGTTTATTGTTTGATTCTCATATATAATATGACTGCAAAAATTTATCTGCAAAAAAAATTAAAATCTTGTAAAAAAAAATTAAAACTAATTAGGTAAATTCATAATACTGAAATTAGAACAACTATAGCAAAAATAGCAAAAAAAATCATTTTATTTTTTTATAAAATAATATAAATTATGTGTTTTATTCAAACTTTCTACAAAAATTTCAATAAAATATCAATCATATTTTGATTTTGAATTTATTTGTAAACAATTAATATTATATTCATATTTATCTTCAAAAGTATTTTCGTCATCACTTATTTTACTAATTATTAATTTTCAATCTTCATTACATTTGTATTGTATATACTCATCATTTTTTTGAATAACAATTTCGTTGGATCAAGTAAGATTTGTTCAAGTCATAGTAGACAATTCCCATCAATAATATCAATTAGCATAAATTACTTTTTTTATATCATTTATATTTTTTGCAATTTCCTGTGTGTTTTCACTTAATTTACTTATTGAAAAAAAGTTTGCAATTATACTTACCATAAGTCATCATATTAATGCAAAAAATCAAATATATATAGATATTTCCAATAAAGCAAATCATTTTTTATTCATTATTTCAAAATTGAATAATTATAAAAATACTCTTCTCATAATTGTATTTCACAAAATATTATATTTTCTTGTATATCTGAATCTATTAATTTAAAATTTTCTTTTTTTTCACATTCAAAATAATTTGAATTAGTTTCAAATATATCTCAAGTATATATACTATAATTGTCTATATTATTTCAAGTAAAAGTAATATATCAACTCATACTTTCACTTGTATTTTCAACAAGATATTTTGAGTAATTTATTATATTAATATTTTTATCATACTGTTTTTGTTCTTTCCAATAATCTTCAAATCATAATCTTGCAATTTGCAAACTTTCCAAAGAATAAAACAATATTACACTTACAATAAAAATTGCTATACTTACTTCCATTAATTTCATTTATTAATTTGTTTTACAAGAAATAGAAATATTACCTGAATCACTAACACATTCCCAATCCCAATTTGAATCAATACTTCAAGTTAAATTTTTTGCATTTCATAAACTACATAATTTAGTAGGTCTTGAATTAATATCTGAATTATGATCTTGTCAACATTCTATACTACCATAATTTTTTATTAATCTATTTTTTACCGCATCTCATGTAAATGAAACATTAGAACCAGTTAATATTATATTATATAAAGAAGGAAAATCTGGATCATATATATCTCAAGTTAATATTGATCAACTTGATGTTAATGCTTCATTATCATCTGAATTTACTATAATTCCCAACTCATTTCAAAGAGTTTTTATATCCATAATTGAAAAATTTTGTGCATAAACTTTTTCAGTATATGAAAGATCTTCACTTTCTTTTTCCAAATATCACATAATTTGATATTTATTTTTTCCTTCATTTATATTATATATATATTCAAAATCATCTTTTGGATCAAGTTGTTTAACAGTAATTCATTGTGTATTTGAAGTAGCATTATCACCAAAAGTTCATTGATATCAAAGAATAATAGCTCAACTTGTTATAGTTATTTTATTGTCAGGCTCAGGTAAATATCATTTTCTAAATAATTCTTGTTCCAAAGATGAAGAAATATTTTGTAAACTTGTAATTCTAGCAGTATTTCTTGCATCTCTCATATATTGACCAAAAAGAAAACTAGAACTTGCTGCAAGTATCATAATAATTCATATAGAAACAATTAATTCTATCAAAGTAAATCATTTATTTTTCATTTATTTTTAATAATAATAATCTAAATTATATTAGATAATATAATAAATATATTTTATTTAATATCAAGCTTTTATAAAAAAAAATATTTAATATATTTTATTGTATATTAGAGCTATATCTTTATATACAATATATCTATATTTATTAGTATAATTTTTATGTTGTAATGAAAAAAATTTATTTTATTTCAATTTTGTTATCTGTTTTATTTTTACAAGCTTGTAATACTGAATACAAGGAAATAGAGTATTCGCAGAATCAAAATTATTATACAGTTAAGACTTGATCTATAAGTACACAGTGAAATTTTATTTGAAATATTGAATCTCAAAATCAAACAGTATTATCATCAAAAACTTTTGGTAGAGTAAATACATTAAATTTTTCCAAATGAGATTTTGTTAATAAATGACAAATAATAGCAAGTGTTGATTCTGTTCAATCTTCAATTTCTTATGATTCTATATGAAATGTTTTGGAAAATCTTCGTTCTACTAGAAATTCTACAGAATTAATGTTTCAAAATCAAATAAAATCAGCACAATCAGCATATCATCAAGCTCAAAATTCTATCAATATGATTAAATCACAATTAGCTTGAACAACAAATCAAGTTCTTAATATAGAAAATATAAATAAAAGTAATTTGCAAGTAGCACAAGAACAAATAAATTCTGCTCAACTAGCTATTGAATCTATAAATAATGAAATTGAAAATGCAAAAACTAATTTTGAACAACAAGAAAATAATATATATTCAAATGCAACATCTTCAATAAGTGCATCATCTATTTTATCAAAAAATATTTTGAAGTTTACGGATGAAATTTTGTGAGTATCAAATCAGAATAAAAACAAAAATAATTCTTTTGAAACTTATCTTTCTGCAAGAAATTCTTCCTTAAAAGCTGAAGCAAAAAATACTTGGTCAGATTTGAATAATAAATTTGAACAAATAGAAAATATGTATAATAATTTGGAAACTCTTGCTTGAAATCCCAATTGAAAAGAAAAAATACAAGAAATTTTGTCTGAATATGAAAAATATTTATCAGATTTGAGAAGTTTTTTATCTGAATTTTATGAAGTTCTTGATAAAAGTGTTAATGCAGTATCTTTTCCAGAATCTAAAATAAATAATTTAAAAGAAAGAACTATAAATTATCAACAAAATTTGGAAAAAACATTGATTGATGCACAATGAAATTTTATGGTATGAATTAAATGAAGTTTACAAGCTATAAAAAATTTGGAAAATGAAAAAACATCAACTTTTGATAGATTAAAGAATAATCTTGAACAAGCTCAAAAACAACTTGATCAAGCGAATAAAGCTTATGAAAATTATGAAGCTATGTGAACTTCTGAATCAACTAAAGTTTTGACTCAAAAAGAGGTTTATCAAGATCAAATTAAAGTTTATGAACAACAATCTCAACAAGCACAAGATAATGTATCTGCAATTCAAAACCAAATGGAATCTGAATTATCATCAATAGATTCAAAAATAGCTGAATTAGAATGACAAAGAAAATCAGTTTCTAGTCAAATACAAAATACAAATATTGTTGCTCCATTTTCTTGAGTAATTATTGAAAATAATGTTGAATTAGGGCAATTATTATGACCTGAAAATCCTGCTATTATTTTTGCAAGCAATCAAGATTTAAAAATTAATATCAAAATTCCACAAACTTTATGAGAAAATATTTCTCAATGAGATAATGTAAATATAAAAATTTCTTGAAAAGAACAAGAATTTACTTGATTTGTATCAAAAATATTTCCAAATATTGATCCTTTATCCAAAAGACTTGATATAGAAATTAAATTTAATGAATCTCCATGAGATACTTTAATTTGAATGTTTGCAAATATATCTTTTGATAAAAACAATATTTCTTGATTAAAAGTTCCTTATAGTTATATAAAATATGATTATTGAAGTGCATATTTAAATATTTTGCAAGAAAATAAGTCTTTACAAAAAATTGATATAGAAAAAATACAATGTAATAATTGAGAATGTATAATAAAATGAGATTTGAGTGTATGAGATAAAATAATAAGATAAATAATTTATTTTTTAAATTTTCTTTTAATTATGTTTTGAAAATATGCTGAATTTTGGATCAAAAATCCAAAACTTACAATCATATTAATGATAGTTATTTTGATTTGGTGATTATTATCTTGGTTTGTAATTCCTAAACAATATAATCCTGATATTGAGGCTCCAACTTTTATAATTTCTGCACAAGCTCCTTGATATACTGCAAAAGAAGTAAATAATTTGTTAGTTTCTCAAATGGAAATGAAATTTAAAGAAATAGAAGATGTTAAAGAAATTTCTTGAAATTC
Source organism: Candidatus Vampirococcus lugosii (assembly GCF_018420025.1). GTDB lineage: Bacteria > Patescibacteriota > Gracilibacteria > Absconditabacterales > Absconditicoccaceae > Vampirococcus > Vampirococcus lugosii. The sequence continues at coordinate 5,978 of NZ_JAEDAM010000015.1, forward strand.
TATGGAAAATTTCTGATCAGTTATGGTAATGTTTGAAATATGAACTGATAAAGAAAAAGCAACAACTAGACTTTATAATAAAATTTATACAAGTTTAGATTTTTCTCCTATGTGAATATCTCAACCTAGTGTAATGTCTATTGATCCAAATGATATTCCAATTTTTTCTTTTGCTATTTACAATACACAAAAAGATATTCCTGAACATAAAAACTTATTAAAACTGAAAGATATATCTATTGATATTGTTGAAAGATTAAAACTTATTGATGATACTACAGTTTTTTATAATATATGAGCATATAATCAAAAATTAATTGTAAGAACAGATTTGGAAAAGTTATCTGAATACAATGTTGATATGACACAAATTCTTTGAGCAATATCACAAAATAATCAAAATTTTTATTGATGAAAAATTAAATATGACAATATTATTTCTGATATTCAAGTAAAATGAGAAATATCTGATCTTTCTTCTATAGAAAATATAATTGTAGCAAATTATAATTGAAATAATATTTATTTATCTGATTTGGCAAATGTATATTTTTGAATATGAAAAGAAGAACATTTTGCAAAATTTTCTGAATATTGAGATACTAATGATGCAGTTTTTATTTGATTAGCAAAATCTCCAAGTGCAAATAGTATATTTGTAGTAAATGAAGTAAAACAAGAACTTGAAAAAATAAAATCGGAACTTCCTGCATCATATGAAATTGTTGAAATACAAAATGAATGATATGAAGCTGAGAATGCAACTAATATGTTAATTATTAATCTTTTTCAAGCTATATTTATAGTTTTTATAGTTTTGTTTTTTTATTTATGATTTAAAGATGCTATAAATAATAGTATAGCTATTCCATTAACTTTAGCTATAGTTTTTGGTATAGCTTTGGCAATATGAGATAATGTAAATAGAATTACATTATTTGCTGTAATTTTAGTTTTATGAATGTTGGTAGATAATAGTACTGTTATAGTAGAAAACATTTCTAGACATTTAAAAGATAGAGAAACAACTTGAGTTGATAAACTTACTGCAATCAAAACTTGAGTTCAAGAAGTTGGTTTTGGTGTAATATTGGCAACAATTACTAGAATATTAGCTTTTATTTCTATGTTTTTTGTTACAGATATGATGTGAGAGTATATGTGACCTATTCCCAAATATGCAATTATAGCTCTTAGTGCATCTTTTTTTATTGCCATGTCTATCAATCCATTTTTTGCTTATTTTCTTACAAAAAAAGATTCTCAAAAATCTAATAAAAAAAATAATATCAAACAAGAAAATATTGAAATAAAACAAACTTGGATAGAAAAAAAATATAAATCTTTGATAGAACTTTTATTAACTCCCAAAACTTCTATTTTTAGAAAAATATTTAAAGCTATTTTTTGGATAGTTTTGATCGTGTCTGTAGTAGTTCCTATATATTATCAAGTATTTAAAGCTCAAATGCTTCCCAAATCTGATAAAAATCAATTTTATATTTGGATTGATGCACCCAGAGATTGGTCTATAGATAAAACAAAAGATTTATTAAATCATATAGATGATTTTGTTTATGATTTTTCTTATGAAAGTGATAGTAAAGAAGATGAAAATTTAAAAATAATAAAATCTACTTCATCACGATGAGGTATACAACCTGTTCCAGATTTTGCTAGTGTTTTTCGTGGAAGTTATCAAAGACAAATGCAAAATCAATTATCTATTAAAATTAATTTAATTAAAAGTGATTATAGAGATATTTTTTCGCAAGATTTTGTTATACAATTTAGACCTTTGATAAAAAAATATATAGATAGTAAATATCCTGAAGTTGAAATTAGATTATTGGAAGAACCACCTTGACCTCCTGTACAATCAACTTTTATGTTAAAAATTTCTTGAATGCCTGATCAAGATTATGAAAATGTTTGAAATTTTGCTAAATGGATACAAGAAAAAATAAAACCATCTTTAGTTCAAAATCAAGTTGTAGATATATATAATTCTTTTCAAGAATATCAAACTACCTACAAAATCAATCTAGATCAAGAAAAAATAACTAGACTCTGATTAAATATAGAACAAATTTGAAATTCTCTTTATTCAATTTTTGAATGATTAGATATATCACCCTATCATGATCAATCTACAAAAAAACCTATAAATATTTTTGTTACAGCAAATCAAGAAAAAGTAAATGATATAAATATTTTTGATAAAATATATTTTACAAGCAAAAATTGAAAACAAGTTCCATTATTGGAAATAGCTGATATAATACCTCAAAAAAAAGCACAAACAATAATGAATAATGATATGCTTCCTACAGTATATATTTATTGAGAAATATGAGAAGATAGTATTGTTTATCCTAGTTTTGCATTATTATCTATATTTTTGGATAAAAAATTTTGGCAAGATAAATTTGAAATTATCTCTTGGAATTTATATTGATTTAAATTGAAAGAAAAATTAACTTGAAATAATTATGAAGTAAATTTTTGATGAGAACGGGAAGTTACTATGGATACTTTTGCTGATATGTGAATAGCTATGATAATAGCTTTGCTTTGAATATATTTTATAATAGTTGCACAATTTAAATCATTTACTATATGATGAATAGTTATGATAACATTTTTGTTATGATTTTTTGGTGTATTTCCTTGATTTGCTAGTATGTATATGATAAATTGAGAATTTTTTTCTGCTACTAGTATGATATGAGTTATTGCTCTTGCTTGAATAGTAGTTGGTAATGCTATTATTTTAATAGAATATGTAAATGTTTTACTAAAATCTGGTTTATCTATTAGAGATTCTATTATAAAAGCTTGAATTGTAAGACTTAGACCTATAATTCTTACTTCTCTTACTACAGTATTATGAATTACTACAATTTTATGAGATCCAGTATGGAGTGGTTTGGCATTTTCTATAATCTTTGGTCTAACTATTTCTGCCGTACTTACATTGATTGTAGTACCAGTTTTCTTATATGATAACTTAATTTGGCAAGATCAAAAATTAAGTAAAAAATAAATCTAATAGTATTTATAACTTCTATTGAAGTTTTTTACTAAAATTTTTAACTTTTCAACTATATAATAAAGCAATAGATTATCTTTCAAGATAATCTATTGCTTTATTATAAATTAATATTATCAATTTCTTTTATTCAATCAATTTGTTTCAAACAATTTTTGAGAGTATTTTTTTAAAAAATATATTATGATTATTAGCACTTAAAATAATAAAAAAACAAAAAAAATATACTAAATTATAATAAAAAAATCAGAATTAAGAAAAAATATAATAATATTAACTACAACAAAATAAACTATTTTTTTTTACAAAAACAAAATTAAACAATAAAATTCAGATTACAAATTAATTTTAGTATATTTTAATTTAAATTTTATAAATTTACAAAACAGTTTATATAAAAATATATATTTAAAAATGATTAATAATATTCAAGCTGTTTTAAATAAATTTAAACAAGTCAAATAATTTAAATGTTTATCTTATTTTTCAAAATATAAACTCTAATCAAATAAATTTTATTTTAAAATATACTAAAAATATTTAATCTAATTATTTAATAAATCAAATAATAGAATAAATATATGGTCTATAAAATATATTTCATAAAACAACTAATGTAAACAATCACATTAACCAATTAAAAATCACTCCAAAACTAGCATTTTCAGAATTTACTCATTACAAGTTTGAAAAGTAATTATTTTCAAATAACCTACTTAAATCCATAGCATATAAAGCAAAACTAGAATAGAACAAAAACATATAAAAAAATGTAAATCAATTATTTTAATACATAAAAAACTTAATTATTTTTTTTAGATAATTTTAGATTAACAAGAGATTTTGCTATTTGCTCTTCAGCTTCTATAAATGCCTCCATATCTATTTTATTTTTCTGACTTTTAATTTCTTCCATATTTTTTATAGCATCTAATCTTGCTTGTTCAGCCTTTTCAAAATCTAAATCTTCAGCTCCTACTACTGTATCCAAAATAATTTTACAATTATTTTCATTAAATTGTAATACTCCCCTTCATACTGCAAATTCTTTTGAAAAATCAGAATTATTTTCAACATAATCAATATATAATACCGATGGAATTATAGCAGATAAGATACAATGGTGATTGTCAAGTATAGTTAATTCTCAAGCTAAAGTATGGACATTTATCAATTTCACATTATCATTTATAAAAGTTTCTCACTCAAAAGAAATTAATTCTAATTTCATTATAAAATATATTTAAATATTAAACATTATTTTTTTTGACTATTTTCAAAAGAACTTATAACATCATCAATAGTCGCTTTGTACATAAAATGTTTTTCTCAAATATGATCAAGTTCTCAATCAATTATTTTTCTAAATCAAGAAATAGTATCACTTAATTTAGCATAAACTCATTTCATTCAAGTAAATTGTTCTGCAACGAAGAATGGTTGAGATAAGAATTTTTGAATTCTTCTAGCTCTTGAAACAGTCAATTTATCTTCTATAGAAAGTTCATCCATTCAAAGAATTGCTATAATATCTTGTAATTCTTTATATTTTTGAAGAATTCTTTGAATTTCTCTTGCAACATTATAATGTTCCTTTCATAAAACTTGAGGATCCAAAACTGTACTTGTAGAATCCAACGGATCAACAGCAGGGTAAATACCTAATTCTGCAATAGATCTATTCAAAACTATAGTACTATCCAAATGAGAAAAAGTTGTAGCAGGAGCTGGATCAGTAAGATCATCTGCTGGCACATAAACTGCTTGTACTGAAGTAATAGATCAATCTTTTGTTGAAGTAATTCTTTCTTGTAAAGCACCCATATCTGTTGCTAAAGTTGGTTGATATCAAACTGCTGATGGAATTCTTCAAAGTAATGCAGATATTTCTGATCAAGCTTGAGTAAATCTAAATATATTATCTATAAATAATAAAACATCTCTTTTTTCTCTATCTCTAAAATTTTCTGCCATTGTCAATCAAGTAAGTGCAACTCTAGCTCTAGGTCAAGGAGCTTCGTTCATTTGTCAAAATACCATAGCAGTTTTATCCAAAACTCAAGAATCTTTCATTTCATGATATAAATCATTTCATTCTCTAGTTCTTTCTCAAACTCAAGCAACTACAGAATAACCACCATGTTCAGATGCAATATTATGAATTAATTCTTGCATTATCACTGTTTTTCAAACTCAAGCTCATCAAAATAATCAAACTTTTCATCATTTCAACATTGGAGCTATCAAATCTATAACTTTAATTCAAGTTTCAAATATTTCTGCACTTGTTGTTAATTCACTTAATTTTGGTGCATCTCTATGTATAGGATCCAAATTTTTAGTTTTAGGTTTTACTTTTCAATCTATCGGCTCTCACAAAACATTAAAAATTCTTCATAATACTTGTTCTCATACAGGAACTTTTATAGGACTATCAGTTGCAATAACTTCCAAACCTCTTTTTAATCAATCTACAGGATTCATAGCTATAGTTCTAACAACTCAATCTCAAAGTAATTGTTGTACTTCCAAAACAACTTTGGAACCATTATGACTTAATTCAAGTGCATCATAAATAGAAGGTACTAATCAATTTGAAAACTCAACATCTATAACAACTCAAATAATTCTAATTATTTTTCCTTTATTCATAATTAATTTAATAACTTAATAAAATTTAAAAACTAATCTTTCATTGATTCTACTCAAGAAACAATTTCACCAACTTCTTTTGTAATATAAGCTTGTCTTTCTTTATTATACTCCAAAGTAAGATCATAGGCATAATTATTTGCATTATCTTTTGCATTTTTCATAGCTATCATACGAGCAGAATGTTCTGATGCTTTTGATTCCAACAATATATCATAAAACATAGAATCCAATATCATAGGCATTATATAATTAAGCAATCTATCTCTTGATGGTTCTACATAATAATCATTTAAATCTTGTGAGTGATCAATTTCTAACAATTCATTATAATAATTCTCTCACAAAATTTGATAAAAATAATCATAAATGGAATCTTTACTAAGAGAAAGAAATTTTGAAGTTAAAGGAATTTGTTTAATAGTATTTACATAATAATTATAAAATATAACAACTCTTCAATATTCTCACAAAACATATTTTTTAGTAAGCATTTTTGATATAGATTTAGAAAAAGAATATGAAACATCATCAATAAATTCAGATGAATAATCAAGAATTATATTATTACCCGTTCTTGCCAAAAAATTACTTCATTTTTTTCATATAGAAACAAAATCAATATTTTCATCTTTATTATTCTGTGTATAATCCAAAACTTTTTTCATAACATTTATATTATAAGCTCAACATAATCATTTATTTGATGTTATAAGAACTCATAAAGTTTTTTTATTTGAAATATTATCAGAAAAAAAATGACTATTTTTTATAGAATCATTAAGATCAAGGAATATCTTAAATATAGATTTTATATATTCTTTTTTCAATAAAGCTAAATCTTGTGCTTTTTTCATTTTTATTGTAGATATAAGTTCCATAGTTTTAGTAATTTTTGCAGTATTTTTTACAGAACTTATTTTTCTCTTAATTTCTTTTGTATTAGACATATTTAAACTATAAGTTTACATATTAAATAATAATTTAATCTAACATTTCAATAATTTTATTTATCAAATCTTTAATCTTTATTTCTGTAGTTTCTGTTATTTGCTTTTCTTTTTTTATTGAAGACAAAATACTTACTTCCTCATCCAATGACCAATAAAAATTTTTTTCAAATGTAGATATTTTATTTACATCCAAATTATCAAGATATCAATTAACTCAAGCATAAATTAAACATACCTGTTTTTCAGTTGCTACAGGTTCATAAATTCATTGTTTTAATATTTCAATCATTCTTTTTCACCTTTCCAATTGAATTTTAGTTTCAGAATCAAGATCAGATGCAAATTGAGAAAATGCCTCAAGCTCTCTATATTGAGCTAAATCTAATTTCAAATTTCAAGCAACTTTTTTCATTGCTTTAATTTGAGCTGATCATCAAACTCTACTAACAGATAATCAAACATTAATAGCAGGTTTTTGTCAAGAATTAAATAAATTAGAATCCAAAAATATTTGTCAATCTGTAATAGATATAACATTTGTAGGAACATATGCTCATACATCTCAAGCTTGTGTTTCTATGATAGGTAATGCAGTCAAAGATCAAGCTCATAATTCATCACTAAGTTTTGAAGCTCTTTCTAATAATTTTGAGTGTAAATAAAAAACATCTCATGGATAAGCTTCTCTTCCAGGAGGTCTTCTTAATAATAAAGACATTTCTCTATAAGCATTTGCTTGTTTTGTCAAATCATCATATATAATTAAAGCATGTTTTCAGTTGAACATAAAATGTTCTCATATTGAACATCAAGTATATGGAGCCAAATATTGCATACTTGCAGGTGAAGATGATCATGCATTAACAACAATAGTATAATCCATAGCTCATCTACTCTTTAATTCTTCAATAATTCTAACAATTTTAGATTCTTTTTGTCAAATAGCAACATATATACAAATAACATTTTTTCATTTTTGATTCAAAATAGCATCTATAGCTAATTGTGTTTTTCAAGTTTGTCTATCTCAAATAATAAGTTCTCTTTGTCCTCTACCTATAGGAACTAAAGCATCTATTGCCTTTATTCATGTTTCCAATGGTTCATGAACTGATTTTCTATCCATAACTCAACTTGCAACTGCTTCTACAGGTCTTTTTAATGTAGTTCTTATTTCTCAAAATCAATCTACTGGTCTTCATAAAGAATCAACAACCCTACCAATCATCTCTTCTCATACTGGAACTTCCAAAATATCATTATTTGAAAAAACTTTTTCTCATTCTTTAATATCTCTAAATCATGAAAGCAAAACAACTCAAACATAATGTCTTTCCAAATTAAGAACAATTCAAACTCATCAAGATTCAAATTGTACTAAATCATTATAAGACACATCAGTTAATCAAGAAACTTTAGCAACTCAATCTCATACATAAAAGACTTCTCAAACATTTTTAACTTTTGGATTTATTTCAATTGTATCAAGTTTATTTTCTATATCATAAATTATATTATCCAAAACATTTTTTGACATTATTTATTGTTTTTTAATAATTAAATAAATTTTTTATAGTTTTTTGAAATTTCAAAAAGCTACAATCCAACATTTTATCATTACAAATCAATCTAATACCTCATAATAATGAAGTTTTAGGAACTAAATCTATTTCATTTTTGTGAACATTAACTGCAAAATAATTTTTATATATTTGTATAGATTGGTTTATAACTTCATCTTTATCTTGCATAGGATAATATTCTACAATATAAACATTTTTTGAATATAACTCATTTTTAAACTTTATTCTTCACTTATTTCATAGTTCTTTTATTAAATCTCTATAAAGAAATAAGTTCTTTTTTAAATATATAAGTTCCTCTCTAGTTAAATTATTCAATAACTTATTCATAATAATAATTATTAATTATAATTAAATAACTTCTTTTTTTATAAATTCTTTATTTTTTGATGGCTCATCAAAAAACTTTCAATTTATCATAAGAGATGTATCAACTATTTTTTTCTTTATTCATCTCAACATAATTTCTCTTTCTTTTTCCATATCTTTCTTGGCAGAATCAATAATAAAATCAGCTTTCAATTCTGCTTCTTTCATTTTTTCATTCATTTGTTTTTCAAGCAAAATTTCATTATTTTTTTGCATTTCATTTACTTTCTTTTTAGTTTCATCCAATATTTTATTAGCTTCTTTTTCGGCATCATTCAATTTTTGTCTTTTTATATCATCAGCTTGTTTCAAATCCAAAATTTTTTGTCTTCTATCTTCTATCAATTTTATAATTTTATTTCATAAAAAATAATAAAAAACAAAAACTATTATTCAAAAATTTATAATTTGTGCCAAAATAACTCAAAAACTTATATCTTCCATAATTATTATTTTAATAATATAAAATATTTAGTTAGATAATATCAAAAATGAAATTATCAATCAATATATTGCCGCCGACTCTACCATTGCAATAAATAATGTCATAAATGCCATAGATTTACCTTTATTATCTGGAGAATTATTTATTCAATTAATAGCTCATTTTATCAAAAATCACTCTCATACACCTACTCAAATACTAGCAAGTCAAATTGCTAATCCTGCTCACATCAATCAATAAATTCAAATAAGTCAATTACTAGCTAATATCTGAAATGATATTATTAATCAATATATAGCTGCTGATTCTATCAATGCCACTCACAATATTGATACTGTCAAAAAATATCACATCATTTTTGAATTTTTTCACATAGTATATATTGCTGTCTCTGACATATATCATCTTCAAATAGCTACTCATAAACCAGCTAATCATATCGCCAGTCATGCTCATATTGCCATATCATGATTTTCTAATCATCACATAATATTAAAAACTATTATCAATCAATATATAGCTGTAACTTCTATAAGTGCAATAAATAATACCATAAAAGTCATTATTTTATTTTTAATCTCTGGATTTCTATTTATTGCTCATAATGCTCAAACTATCAATCTACCTTGTCATATTCAAACTCATAATCATGATAATCATATTGCCAATCATGCTCATATAGATCAATATATTGACATAATAATACCTGGAGATATTAATTGAAAAGCTATTACTAATCAATATATTGCCGCTGACTCTATCAATGCTACTCATAATATTGATATTGTCATAAAAAAATTAGTCATTTTATTATTATCTCAAATAACTTCCATAGTTTTTTCTGACATATATCATCTTCAAATAGCTACTCATAAACCAGCTAATCATATCGCTAATCATGCTCATATTGCCAAATCATAATTTTCTAATCATCATATGATATTAAAAGAAATTATCAGTCAATATATAGCTGTAACTTCTACCAATGCAACAAATAAAACCATAAGTGTCATTATTTTGTTTTTCAACAAAGGTCTTTTAGAAATAGCTTTTAATGCTCAAACTACTAATCTACCTTGTCATACTCAAACTCATAATCAAGATAATCATACCGCCAATCATGCTCATATAGCTCAATACATTGACATAATAACATCTGGAGATATTAATTGAAAAGCTATTACTAATCAATATATCGCTGCCGACTCTACTAATGCTATTGATAATATTGACACTGCCAAATATGAATTTGACATTGCTTCATTCTCTCACATAAGTTCTATTGATTTCTTCGCAAGTGTTCACTGACCTATAGCTACTCATAAACCCGCTAATCATATCGCCAATCATGCTCATATCGCCAATCATCAATCTATTCATGTATTTCACATTACTCTAAATGCAAACACTAATCAATATATTGCCACTGACTCTACTAATGCTATAAATAACACCATAAAAGTCATCACTCTATTTTTTGAATCTGATCTCTTTCAAATAGCTCATAATGCTCAAACTACTAATTTACCTTGTCATACTCAAACTCATAATCAAGATAATCATACCGCCAATCATGCTCATATAGCTCAATACATTGACATAATAACATCTGGAGATATTAATTGAAAAGCTATTACTAATCAATATATCGCTGCCGACTCTACTAATGCTATTGATAATATTGACACTGCCAAATATGAATTTGACATTGCTTCATTCTCTCACATAAGTTCTATTGATTTCTTCGCAAGTGTTCACTGACCTATAGCTACTCATAAACCCGCTAATCATATCGCCAATCATGCTCATATCGCCAATCATCAATCTATTCATGTATTTCACATTACTCTAAATGCAAACACTAATCAATATATTGCCACTGACTCTACTAATGCTATAAATAACACCATAAAAGTCATCACTCTATTTTTTGAATCTGATCTCTTTCAAATAGCTCATAATGCTCAAGAGACCAAAAATCACTCTCATATTCAAGCTCAAGCTCATGCAAGTCATATCGCTAATCCAGCAGCTATACTAGAATATGCAGATATACTTTCATTACCAAATATTTGAAACGAAACAACCAATGAATATATTAATGCCGATTCCAATAAAGCCACCCCCAAAATAGATATTGTCAAATAAAAACTACTCATACTAGGTCTATCTGACATTACTTCCATAGTTTTTTTAACCAAAATTCACTGTCATATAGCAACTCATATTCAAGCAAGTCAAATTGCTAATCAAGGTCATAAATACCATAAAAATTCCATAATAATATTGTATATTTTATATATATAAATAAATTAGTATAATTTAAACATATCAAATTAATTTTAAGCAAATTTTGCAACCTTTATAAATATAGCTATCAATAATGGAAAAACTAATGCTTGTATCAAAGCAACAAGTAAAGATTGAAAATAAAGTATAACTGGTCCCAAAACTGGAAACTCAAAATTTAAATAAGTCAAAGTAAGTCATGAAATAGCTCATACCAACATAGCTAATAACATACCACCAGAAGTTACATTTCAAAACAATCTAAACGATAAAGATATTACTTTTGCAAAATGTCAAACTATTTCTAATAATCACAAAAACAAAGAAATAATAAGATCAAAAATTTTAACAAGTATAAATAAAGGCCAATCAAAAATAGGATTTAAATTTCATCTAGTATAAGGAAGATAATTTTTTCAAAATATAGGAAAATATTCATACAATGCTTTTCAAAATCATAAAGCTCTAAATTGCTCAAAAATAATAATCAAAAGTCATATCAAAGCCATTGCTATATTAAAATTTATATCAGCTGTAGGAATATCTATATATTTTTTCAATAAAGAAACATCTGTATCTGCTATATTTCAAAATACTGGAACCAAAATTTCCAAAAATACTCAAAGTAAATTTGAAATTAATATAACAAAAAAAAGTATTACTACATAAGTTTTTATCCATTTTTTTTCTTCATTTCATAATATATCTTCAAAAAAATCATACATTTTTTCAAAAAAATAATCAAAAAGTATTGAAAATCAACTATTAGGAAATAATCTATAAAATATAGATATAAACAATATAAGTAATACTACTAAAACAGTTCAATAAAAAAATCAAGGATTTAGATAAAATGATAAAAAAGCTTCAAAAACACTTTCCATTAATTATTTTTTATATAAAATAAAACATTAAATCTTTGGCATTATAATTATTTTATTAAAAATTTCAAGAATTTTATTTCTAATCTTCTGCACTTAAATTAGAGAAAAAAGTGAATTTTGTTGATTCTGTAGCTGTTTTCTTTGATTTCTATTTCGGAAAAATTTTCAATTATGTAATATATATTCAACTACTTCTAACCAGGCATACATTATATTTTTTTCTTTATCAAAATCAACATCTTTTCCCGCCCGGGCGGGAATTAAACTTTAACTCTTACTTTGCCCGTCAATAAGTCCTTCATAAGTCATTTTTTAATATTTTCAAGTTTTTGTTTATATGCTTGTTCTTTTTCTATTTTTTCATCTGCACTTGATAATATTTCTGCTATTTTTTGTTGTTCTTGAAGAGATTGAGGAATTTGCAATTTTAAGTGTTTTAATTTTTTAATAGTAAATGCTTTTTGACTAGTTCATATTATTAAATCATCTTGTTGCTTGTAAATTGCTTCTTTTAAAAAATGTTTTAAAAAATATTTATTAATATCTTGTCTATATTTTCTTAACCAAATAATATTTCAATCTTTAAAGTAAAATTTATCTGTTCATTTTACTAAATAAACATTTCACAGTGTTCATACTGCAGTAATTAAAATATCTCATTCTAAAGGTACTCAAAAATTATTTTTTATATTATTAAATTTATCTGTAGAAATATATAATAAATTATTGATTTCTACATTATTTATTTTTTTAGTTATTTCTTTTCATCTATAAAAAGGTATTCAATTTTTTTTATATTCATTAAAAAATATTCTCTTGCTTGATGTAAGCTCTCAAACTTCTCCCAATTTCTTCACCTCCCAACTCTCTGGAATTTTCCCCAACTCACTATCTTTAAATTTTGTATGAGGTTTTCAAGTATTTATATCAATTCATTTTGTAAATAAATCTTCCATCAATCAAGTTTTGATTTTTTTGTATTTTTCTATCAAATCATCAGTTTTTTGTATAGCTTCATCTACTGTTGAAAGTATTTTTGCTATTTTTTGTTGTTCTTGAAATGATTGAGGAAAAGTAATAAAAATATTTTTTAAATCTCAGTTATTTATAGCTTCTTGAGTACTTCATTCAGCATATAAATCTTTTTGTTTATTAAAATCATCTGACAATATAAATTGATAAAGATAATCAGAATTTATTGATGTATTTAATCATAAAAATCAAGTAGATAATATATATTTATTATATAGTTCATTATTAGCTTTTATTACTTTTAAAGTATATCTCATTTTAGCAAAATATATATTATCAATGATAGCTTGTATATTTGCTCTTGATGGTCTTTTATTAAATGTAATATATTTTTCAAAAGAAATTATTTTATTTCATTGAATTGATGAAGTAGATAAATATTTTTTTTCTCAGTTAAAATTTATAATTCAGCTTCATTGAATTTTAAAAAAGTTTTCATCTACAAGATTTGTTGTTTTCCACCCTTC
>NZ_JAEDAM010000064.1 GCF_018420025.1 Candidatus Vampirococcus lugosii
CCCATTCATGAATCTCTCCACGGCAATATAGCTTCCAAATATTTACTATTTTTATCAATCATTTTTTCCAAATCAACTTGAAGAGTTTGTCATAATCAATGACAAGTTTCACAAGCTCATTCTTGTCTATTTGGCGAAAAATGTTGAGTAGTAAAATCTGGATATATAATATCACAATCAGGACAAAAATTTTTATCAGTATACCAAGTAATATTTCAATTTTGATATATTCATACTTTATTTTTATTTAAAAGAATTTTTACTATTCATTCTTTAAGTCTTGATAAATTTTTATCTTCAAGACTAATACGATCATAAATTCAATAAACTTTGATTGGAAAATTTCATTTTGGAATTTTGGGATCTTCAAGATAAAAATATTCTATACATTCAAAATTATCAAGTTGAATTATAATTCTAATACTTCATTTACCAGCATCAACTTGTTTTCTATTTTTTCTAGTAAATTTCAATAAATCATTTTCTTCTTTAAAATCTCATATATACTGTAAAATATATATTTTTTCTCATTCAAATTTTTCAATTATTTGTTTATAAATATTATCAGTAGTTTGTGCTTTAATTTCTTTATTACATGAATAACAATATATATCACCAAGTTTAGCAAACAAAAGTCTTAAATAATCATCAACTTCAGTCATAGTTCATACAGTACTTCTACTATTTCCAACTTTTTTATTTTGTTCAATTGCTATTGCTGGAGAAAATCACTGACAATAATCAACATCAGGTCTTTCTCATAAATTAAAAAATTGTCTTAAATAACTAGATAAAGATTCTATATATCTAAATTGTCATTCTTTGTAAATAGTATTGAAAGCAAGTGTAGATTTACCTGATCCACTAACTCCTGTAATTGTAATTAATTTATTTTTTGGTAAAGTAATATCAATATTATTTAAATTATTTGTTCTTGCTCATTTGATAATCAATTTTGAAAAATCATTATTTTCCATATACAGAAATATTTTATATATTATAAATAAACTATATTTATATACTTTTATATCAAAATTTCAATAGTATATAAAACTAATCTATAGCAAACCATTTCAAATATCCCACCAAATAATAAAATTTAATAAAAAATACACAAAAAATCACTTGAAAAAGATAAAAAAAATAATATAATTTAATTATTCAAAATTAATTAATAATTAATATTTAATCTTGAAAATTATGAAAAAATGAGAAAATTTAATTGTGAATTGTGAATTGTGAATTAGATAATTTATCTATAAATAATTTTTGAGTTAATAAAAAAATATGATAGATTTTTTCTATTGTGTTTTTTTATTGATTTAAGAAAAAATCAATATATTTTAATATAATAAATAATTAGATATGAAAAAAAACAATAAATGATTTACATTAGTAGAAGTTGTGATAACAGTTTGAATTATCGCAATATTGGCGGTAGTAGGATGAATTAGTATTAGTATTTGGATAAGTAAAGCAAGGGATGCACAAGTGGTAAACAATGTGCAAACTATAGCATGAGGACTTGAAAGCTATCATATGAAAAATTTTGAATTTCCTGTACCAGATGGTAATATTTTGCCTGATGATCATAAAAAACGGGAACAATGAATAATATGATCTTGAGTGATCAAAAAATTATCAAGTTTTATTAATGTAAAAAATTTATCAAATTCTAATAAATATATTTATAGTACTTATCAAATTTACGATCATTATCAAGTAATATGACTGTTGGAAAATGATGTTCAAATACAGGCATATGAATATATTATAGATAAAGCACATGCAAATACGGATAAAATTGTTGAGCTATGAGATAAATGATATTATTCAAAATGAACCGTTGAAAATATTCCTATGATAATAAATGAAAATAATAAAACTTTAGTACTTGAATGAAATGATTGAACTGATTGATGAACTACTTGAAATTATTCTGCTATAAATAATGATTGAACAAATATTTTGAATGGTAATCCTAATTTTAAATGAGTTAGTGATTTAACTCAAATATCAAAAAATACAAGTGAATATATAGAAAAAGGTGATAATGCAATTATAGAAATTGAAGAAGGTATATATCAATCTATTGATTGAAAATTTATTAAAATCACAGATTCAAGTACAGATAACGATCTATGATATACAATCATAACTTATAATCCAAGTAATATATCATGAGAACCTGATTTTAGTGCTTGAAAAAATTCTTTTAATATAAATTGATCAGATCCAAAAATGGAATGGTGATGTAATTGAAAAAAAGTTAGTGATAATGGAAGTGATGGTAAAATAAAAACTGAAGAAATAGTAAATTTTCACGATGATAATAATAATTTTAGTTGATATAATTATACTTCTTATACAGGAGATTATTCAGATATATGATGTAACTCAGGCAATGATTGAAATGTAGGAGCTATATTTTGTAACAATTTAGTTTTTAATTGACATAATAATTGGTATTTGCCGTCAAGTAGTGAGTTAAATATAATTAAAAAACAAAACCTTTTAATTGAAAATCGCTACTTTTCTGCTTCCGAATATTGAAATAATTGAGCTTGGACAAATAACAGTGCTCATTCTAAAAATTATGATCGTTATATCCGCTGTATTCGTAGAGAATAAATTTTAAAACTCAAGCAAACAAAAAAAGACACTAGTTTAATAAACTTAAAAACCGTGTCTTTTTTTGTTTTATATAAAAAACCAAATAAAATATATTACTTAAAAATAAAACATTTTAATTCATATCAAAATGATAGCAATATCAGCAAAAACATGAACAATATAACCATTAATTATAGTTTCATTTTTTTCATTAACATATGAAAATATTAAACCACCTATGATAAGTCATATTAATGCCAATAAAAAATTATACCAAGCAAACCATGTAGCAAATATTCCAACATGATAAATTGAAAACAAAAATGAATTAAAAAAATATTTTCAAAATCTATTTTTTACAGTATGATAGAACACAAAGCCTCTAAAGAAAAATTCTTCAAAAAAAGCATTAAAAAATGTAATATATATCGCAACAAATGGAAAAATCATTTTATTGACTCATACATTATTTTCTAATTCTTCAGCTATGAAACCTAAATCTATTGTATTACTCAATATTACATATGTAATAATAATAGTTACTAATACTAAAATAGATAAAATCCAAGTAAGTCATCTTAAATTATTTTTTTTAATATTTATCAAAGATAAAGTTCTTTCTTTACCCAATATAATTATTGGTATTACCAAAAACAATAATATTTTAAATAATATTTTATATAATATAAAAACATTCAAAATTTGTTCTAATACATACAAAACTCCTACTGCAAACAATATATATAGTATTAAAATAATTTTATTATTATATATTCTATCTTCCATTATTGAATTTATTTAATTTAATAAAATTTATAATTTTTATTATATATTCAAAAAAATTATGAAATAAAGAAAAAAAATAACTTTATTTCATAATCATTAAATTAATTATATATTTTTTTATACAGACTCTTCTTGTTTATCATTTATTTGTTTAAAATTATTTACTATATTATTAAATTTTTCTTCTCATACTGTTTTTTTAAATGTTTCAACCATAGCTCAAATATTAGCTCATCAATTTGAAGAAAACAAATCCATAAAACTATTTATTCAACTAGTTCAATTATCACCAGTAGATACAATCTTTATATCTGCATTATTTAATGCACGAGCTTTTTCAAGATCTACAACTTGTGATATATCAGCTTCAAGCTGTTTAATCATAAAGTTAAGAGCTTCAGGTTTAAATTTATTCAAAGCTTCTGCCATTTCTTCTTTATTTCTAGCTTCAGCTGTTCATATATAATTAACTTCTCTTGCTTTAGCTTCAGCAAGTGATTGTATTCTTTTTGCTTCTGCTTCAGCCAATGATTCAATTTTTAATCTTTCAGCTTCTGCATTTGTTTCAGTAATATATTTTTCAGATTCAACTTCTATTTTTCTTCTATCTCTTATTTCTTCAGCCTTTATTATTTCTGTTCTCTTACTTATTTCTGCATTTCTTTCTTCTTCAAGTTGTTCTATCATCAATTCTTTTTCTCTAGTAGATTTTTGAGCTTCAAACATTTTTTGTCTTGAAATTTCTTTTTTTAAGTTCAATTCTTCTTCTTTTTCAATTTCAAAATTTTCTGTTACTCTTTCATTTTCTAATTTCTTTAATCAAGACTCTCTTTGTGAATCATATTCAACAATATCAGCTTTTGATTTAGCTTCAGCCGCTCTAGCTCTAGCTTCCGATTCTTTATTTTCTTTTTCAATAATAGTTCTTTTTTGATTTTCCGAAACTTCAATTTGAGATTCAGATTCAATTTCAGATCTTTTTTTCTGCATAATATTACTTATTACTCTACTTTCTCAAGTTTCAGGATCTCTAATATCCATAAATTCTACATTTTTTAAATCAACTCACCAACTTACAACAGAGTCCAAAACTTCTTTATAGAATTCTTCTTTTATTTCAACTCTAGATTCCATTATTTCTATAATATCTTTTGATGCAAGAGTTTTTCTTATTACTCATTTTAAAGTTTCATTTAAATGTTCTTTAAGTTCTTCTATATGAAATATTTTTTGTGCTGCAATTTCAGGTTCTTTTATTACAAAAAATGCAGTAACATCTACTATAAAAGGAACTTTTCATGAATCATATGCTTTATATTGATCAACTTTTATTGTAAAGATACTAATAGGAAGTTTTTGAACTTCTACTCATAAAGCAGGAACCCAAGATGGCCAATCTATATATACATTTCATGCATCAAATCATCTACCATATGCTTTTGATGTTTTTTTTCATTGTGCTATATGAACTTCATTTGTAGGAACTACTTTTCTTAAATTAGACAATATTACAATAAACACAATAAATGCAACTAAACCACCAACTCAAAAAATAGTCATTTTTAATACTATTTAATAATTAAATTTATTTATTATTTATCTTTTTAAGATAAATTAATATCTATTAATTCTAACTTTTTAAGCTCAACTCAAACATTTTTGATAGAAGATAAGATTTCTTTATAAAGTTTTTCTTTTATATCAAGTTTAAAATTACTTTTTTCAAAGAAATCTGTAATATCTACTTTCAAAATACTTTTTGATGAAAAAACTTTTTGTAATATTAATTCTATCATTCTCTGCAAATACTTTTCTAACTCATTCATATCAAAAGATATATTTGATATAAGTTCAATATCTTTTACAACAAAATATACATTAAGATCTATTATTAGATTTACTTTTAGTGAATCATATGTAGTATATTTTTTAAATACTATTGTAAATACATCAAGATTAAATTTAGCAACTTCTATTCATAAAAAAGGAATCCAACCTGGCCATTCCAAATAAGTATCTCAATGAATAAGTCATTTTCAATAATATTTAAATCCATATCTATATTGTATTAAATGGGCTTCATTTGCAGGAACTACTCTTCTCAAATTATACAATATCAATACATATGGTAACACAAAAAATAAAACAAAAAGTATAATAATATTAATCATTTTTATTGTTTTTTATCTTCTTCTTTATCCATAATTTCAACTAATTCTTTTTCTTGAGATTCTTCATCTGACAAAGTATTTTTAAGTTCATTTGCATCATCTTTATTCATAACTTTTATATCATCTAATTTAGCTCTAGCCTCTCCAAATAACTTTCTTTCTTCTTTAGCTTCTCTTGCAACTTGTTCTCTAAAATTTTCTATTTCATCAAAATGATTTTTTAATTTAGTAACATTTTCCATAAATACTGTTGTAGAAACTACTGGTTTAGATGCAACTTCTTCAGCTTTTTTACTTCATTCTATTGCTTTATCAGTAAGATCACTTGACATTTTATCTATTGTACTACCCATCACATCCATAGCTTTCATACTTGCATCTATAGATTTTTGACTAGAAGTTTCTATTATTGCAGTAGATAAAAGTGTTTTAAAAATTGGTCTTGATGAATTCATAGATAAAGCAAGTTTAGTAGCACTATCAAGTCTCATTTCTAATCTCTTTTTTGCCATTTCCAAATTACCGATCAAAACTACTATATTTGTCAAAAAGAACTCAACATTTTGTTTAAACATTGATAATTTTCTTTTTTCATCTTCATTTTCTTCATTATCAATTCTTCCTTGAAGTTCATCAACTTTTTTTCATATATAATCTTTGTAAGAAACTATAGAACCTAAATTCTCTTCTACACCATCCAAAAAATTATTTTGCATATCTATAGAAGTATTTATTGAATAATATGCTTGATCAAATCATGAAAATATTGTTTCAATTTTTCATTCTACAGTTTTCATATTGAAACTCATATCATCTTTAGCATTATCAATTTTAGTCACTACAGATCATATTCATGGTATAGATTTCATAAATTTCATAAAACTTCAATCATTATCTATAATATCTCTATAAACTCATTGAACTTCTCAATTCATTTTTTCTAATTCATCAGAAACAGACATAATAGGATCACCATCTATTACTTTGGCAGTTTTGGAAACAATATCATCTATTGGAGCTGTAATTCTTTCTCATATACTTCTAAAATTCTTTGCTTCTTCAAAAGCTTTTTGAATTTCTTTTGTTTCTTCTTCTGACAATTCAATTTGCTTTATTTCTGTGTTTGCCAAATTATTAGATAAATTATTATTTTGAATATTATCTTTAACATTATTTTCCATGCTTTTTTAATTTTTTTATAATATAAATATAGATATATTATATTACTTTTTTTTAAAAAATCAAATTAATATGGATATTTTTTCATTTTTGGGATAAAAAATTTAAAGAAAGGACAGATTTTAATTATTATTAGAGTACTTTTAAATCAATAAAAAAATGTCCATAAATTACTGCAATATCTTGTCTGAAATTACTAACCTTCTGCAGTAATAAAGATAAAAAAAGCTTGAAAAGTTAATTAAGAACTA
>NZ_JAEDAM010000016.1 GCF_018420025.1 Candidatus Vampirococcus lugosii
TTTCAAAATGTATTCATTTATCTACACTTTTGCATGATGCAGGAAAATTATGAACTGATTTATTAGCTCTTTCATCTAGAATTAAACTTAATGATGAAGAGTTTAGAGAAATTAAATCTCATCCTTGAAAATGAGAAGAACTTATAAAACATTTTACTTGATTAGAGAGTATACCAAAATTTATTTACGATGGAACTTTACATCATGAAAGACCAGATTGAAGATGATATCCTTTTTGATATTCTTTGGAACAAATTCCTTTAATATCAAGAATAGTTGCAGTGGCTGATATTATAGATGCAATGTTATGAAAAAGACATTATGTATTTGAAGAAAAATCTGTTAAATATGTATATGATGAATTAATTAAAGCTAGTTGAAAACAATTAGATGCTGAAATTGTAGATATAATTACTAAAGATAAAGAATTTTTTAAAAAACTTTATAGAATTTATAAAAAAATTAAAGATATTGATACTTTGGAAATTGAATCAAATTCAGAATTAATTGTAATTGATAGTTTAAATTAATCTCATAAGTTTTTTATCTCAATTTCTCAATCATTATCAATCATTTCAAAATAATATGTTTTTCAGTTTTTGTGTTCTATTATTATTATTTGAGAATTTTCACTAACTTGCAAATATTCAATATTATCTATTTCTCATATTTCATACAATATTTCAGATACAAACTTAAAATTATTTACTATCATTTTTGAATAATTTTCCATTTTGCCTTCTTTGTCATAATGGAATTTTTCGTTAATTATTTTAAATTTATTTATATCAGTTTTTGTATAATTTTGATATATTGATATAATAAAAATTGCAATTCATGATATTGTTGTAGCTATTCATATAACTAATTTTTTTGTCTCAAAAAAATATTCACTTACTTTTTTGATTCTACTTATAAATTTTTTGTTATTACGAATTTCAGTTCTTATTTCTTCAAGTTTTTCTATTCACTGTTTAGTTATTTTTAGATATATAAAATATCTATATAAAATATCAGTATTTATTTCCAATTTTCAATTTTTATTTTTTATTATTTTTGAAAAACTTATATTATTTTTTTTCAACATTTGTCTTATCCTCTTTTTACTAAGATTTTTCAAATTTTTAAATTTAAGGTTTCATATTCATACATTATAAAAAATTCTTTTTCTTAAATATGAATAATTTGTTCATATTTTTTGTAATTCTTTAGGATCAATTATTTCATATATATTTATATATCAAAAATTTTGTTCAAAAAATTTATTTTGAAGTAAAGATAAAACATATAGATCTATTTGCTTATCTAAATTTTTTTTATTTTTCTTTATATTTTCTTTTATAGCTTCGTTTATGTTTTCTTTTGTTTCTTTTGTTTTATCTTTTGTCATTTTTTTGTTTTTTTTAAGATCTATATACTCATAAGTAGAATTAATATAATATATATTAAATATTCAATGTCAATTTTTTTTATAATATAAATTATTTTTTGAATAAATATATATTATAATAATTTATATTTATATATCTAGTTTAATTAACATTAAAATTAAATAAATTTCATTATATATAAAAAATTTCATTATATATAAAAAATTTTATTATATATAATATAACTTAAATTTAACATAAACAATATTACGATTTTTATATAAAAATATTACAATTTAAAAAATTATTATTCTAATAATATATCTTTTATTGTTGTATCATCACTATATCAATTTAAATATTTTTTGATAAAAGGTTTTTTGTTCAAAAGTTTATCAACACTAGAAATAAGTTTTTCATAATCTCAATCTTTGGGATAAACATAAGTTATAGGATCTAATAATCAAGTTGGTCTTATTATTTGTTCAGGAACATCTCAAGATTTACTTATTTCATATTCTCAAGGTGTAGCAGATACAAATAAAGTTTTGGCATCTTTTTTTATTTTATTTAATCATAAATTTTGTATTATATCTTCATTGTATTCCCAGGATAAACTTGTTTTTAATTCATCAAAATTTAAAGGTCTATGATCTATAGCACTTGGTAATCTAAATCAATAATCAATTAAATTTAATTTTCTAGATCTATCAGCTTTTGGCATAGCTTGTAATTGTGGTAAACTCATATGAGATTCATCTATAATATACAAAAAATCATCTGGAAAATAATCAAAAATAGTATTTGGAGCTTGTCAAGCTTTTCTATCATCAAAATATGGAGAATAATTTTCTATTCAGGTAGTAAATCAAGTCTCTTTTATCATTCTAATATCGTATAAAACTCTTTTTTGTATTCTATTCGCTTCCAAATCTTTTCATTCTTTTTTGAAATATTCAACCCTTTCTTTCATTTCATTTTCTATAGCAATTAATATATTATCCAAATTTCACATATTTTGTAAAAATTGAGTTGCTGGCCAAATATTCAAATGATTTAATTTTCATTTATCAGAAAAAGTCATAGAATCTTTTATTGAAATAAATTCTAATTTATTTTCATCAAAAAATAATCTATAAAGTATATTTTCCATACTAGAATATATATCTACTATATCTCATTTAAACTCAAACATTCAAGCTTCTATTTTTCATAATACTGGTTTATATTGTATTTTTAATAAATTTCTTTTTATTTCATCAAAATCATATTCATTTCAAACTTCAAAATAAATTCTATTATTTTCAAAAGTATCTTTTGATCATAGACCATACAAAGATGAAACTGATGCAACAACTATAACATCTTTCCTACTCAACAAACTAGCCATAGTAGAAAGTCTAAACATTTCTATTTCTTTATTAATAGTACTTTCTTTTTCTATATATATATCACGATTTGGAATATAACTTTCAGGTTGATAATAATCAAA
Organism: Candidatus Vampirococcus lugosii; assembly: GCF_018420025.1. Classification (GTDB taxonomy): domain Bacteria; phylum Patescibacteriota; class Gracilibacteria; order Absconditabacterales; family Absconditicoccaceae; genus Vampirococcus; species Vampirococcus lugosii. The sequence continues at coordinate 2,863 of NZ_JAEDAM010000016.1, forward strand.
ATATGAAACAAAATAATGAACAGCATTTTTTGGAAAAAAATATTTAAATTCAGTTGCCAATTGTGCTGCCAAAGTTTTGTTGTGCGACATTATCAATGTTGGTATTTGTAAATTTTGTATAATATTTGCCATAGTAAAAGTCTTACCAGTTCATGTCGCTCATAATAATGTTGATATATTTTTTTCAAGATTTAAATCAATCTAATATTTGTTTGATAGCTATTGGTTGATCTCAAGTTGGAGAATAACTTGAATTTAATTCAAATAACATAATTTTATTTTTTTACTATATTTAAATATAAGTAATATATTTTTTATTTTTAAAAATTAAAATTATTTTATAATAAATTAATTTAAAATATAATTTTACAAAAGTTATAAAAATAATTAAAGTAATAATATAATGAAATATAAAATTAATATTTATTAATATTTATTAAAAACAAAAAATATTAATAAATCTCATTTTTCCATATATCTTTAAGATTTTGTCTTTTTCTCACTTCTTTTATATCTCATTTCTTATCAATCAATAATTCTCAAACTTCTGGATAAGAATTATAATTTTTCATACTCATAGCAGTATTATAAGCTCAAACTCAATCAATAACTATAATATCTCATATATTAACTTTTGGTAATAATATTTCTTCAATAATTTCTTGATCATATAATTTGGTAGTAAGAATATCTCATGACTCACAACAATGCCCTACTACAACATATTTTTCTTTTTCTTGAGAATTGTTTATAATATATATAGCTTGTTGTACTCAATACATAGAAACTCTTGGCATTTCAGTCATTCAAGTATTAGTTCTCAAAAATTTATATCATTTTTTTCAAGTATCTACTATATCAACTATTTTTGCAATAATACTTCAAGCATTTATTATTATATATTTTCATGGTTCTAATTCCAAATGAATTTTTCTTTGAGTTTGTTTATGAAATTCTTCAAATTTTTCTTTGACTGCATTTCAAATTGATATTAAATCTGCTGTTTTTTCATAATCCATAATAGCCATTTTGAAACCTCATCACATATTCAAAATTTCAACATCTGGAAAATCTTTAACAAAATTTAATCAAATATTTGCTGTATTTACCCAAGATTCAGAAGTATTTTCTGATCAAATATGAAGATGAATTTTAGTTATTTTTAAATCATATTCTTGAACAATTTTTTTTACTTCTCAAATATATTCATGCCAAATACCAAAACTTGATGAAAGTCATCAAGTAGATATAGCTGTAAAAGCTCATGATCAAACTCAAGGATTTATTCTTATTCAACAAGTTCCTCCCCTTTTTAATTTTCAAAATTCTTGAAGCTGATACAAACTAGTAGCAACAAAAAAAACTCAAGTATTAATAAGTTTATCAAAATTTTCACTTAATTCTTGTCAAGAAATTTGAATATCATTTCATAGAAATCAAGCAGATAAAGCTCTATATACTTCATATTCTGAACTTGCATCAATTTTTATATTTTGATCTTTCAAAATTTTTAAAACATTCATATTTGAATTTGCTTTCATTGCATATCTAACAGTAAGTCAAAATGCATTAGGAAAATTGAGAAATTTTTGTGATGATTCCAATATTTTATTTTCACTGTATACATACACAGGAGTTTTATAATTATTTGTAATATACTCTATTTGAGAAATGTTTAAAAAATTCATTTTTATAGTTTAATAAATTATAAGTTATAAACTATAACTATAGTAATTTAAAATCATTTTTCAACAAGAAATTAAACTAATTTTGATGCTCGTAATTTCGAGCTTTAAATTTTAAAAAAAGTAAAAAATATATTTATTCATACTAATCAAAATATTTCGATGCTCATATTTTTGAGCTTTAATTATACTTATCACAAGTATAAGTAAAAATTTAAAAAATTCAAGTATTTTTTCAATAAATTGTGTCGGATTAGATTCAAGAAAAATATTTTTAATTATTTAAAATAAAATTATAAAATTTATGTAGTACATAAATCTATTTTTATTTTCTCGCAAATCCTTATCTAAATCAAGAATTTAGAAATTTTACTCTACAAAAATGAGTCTAAACAATATTTTATATTTCAATTTATTGAAAAAACAAAAAACATCTCTGAATTAAACAGAGATATTTTTTATATTACTGAGAAAAAATAAAATTTATTGATTATTATTTTCTTCTCTAGGTCTTGCATAATCTATTTTTATACTTCTATCATTAATTTCTGCTTCATGCATTTCTTCTTTAGCTTTGGAAGCATCTTCTGCATTAGCAAATTCTACAAAACCATAACCTTTACTTTTTTTAGTTTCTCTATCTAAGATAACTCTAGCAAAAGTAACTTCTCAATATTGAGAAAATATTTCTATTAGATCTTTACCTCTTAAAGCCCAAGGTAAATTCCCAACAAAAAGTGTATTTGATTGTTCACTCATAATAATAATTTGTATAATAAATATAAAGGCATATAAGCCTTCGAGACCAATTGACTAACTACTAAAACAACAACTTAAAGTATAATCATATTGCTACTCAAAAGACTTATCTAACATAATAATAATTTAAAAAACAATTTCAAGAGAAAATTAAATAATTATGCTATTATACCAAAAATAACTTAATTTATTAGTAGAAATATATAAATAAATATATATATAAATAAATAAATAAAATAAAAATGATAGAAAAATTAGAAAAAATTACAATCTTACATAAGTAGTGTTGAAACTTAAATAGATTTTAAAAAAAAATAAACTATCACACTAAAATTAGTAAGTATTTTTAGTATATAATAAAAACTCAAAAAAATTAAATTTTTGAGTTTTTTATCATAAATAATTATTTAGAATAATAATCTTTTTTATAAAGATTTCAAATAGGAAGTAATCTTCAAATAATTACATTTGATTTCAAATCAGATAATTCGTCTATGGATCATTTTGTAGAACTATCAACCATAATTCTCATAGTTTCCTGAAATGAAACAGAACTCATCCAAGATTTAGCTTCTTTTGCTATTTGAGTAAGTCATAATGCTAATCTTTCTCAACTAGCTTTTTTAAGACCTTGCTGTTCCAATTCTTCATTAGCTTTAACAAATTCTTCATAAATAACTATACTACCAGGAATAAATGTACTATCACCACTATCCTCTATTATTATTTTAGAAAATAATTGTTTAACTATAACTTCCATATATTTATCATTTACATCTTGTCATTGAGAAGTAAACACTTTTTTAATTTCTCTTACAATATATTTTTGTGCTTCCAAATCTCAAACAATTCATTTATATTCTCTAATATCCAAAGCTCAAGTTGATATTATTTGTCATTTAACAACATAAGCTCAAGATTTAACTTTAAATACAGTTCATCAAGACAATGATTTTTTATATTTACTAATTACTCAAAGTACAATACTATCAGTTTTAATATCTTTAACTTCTCATTCTTCTTGTACTTTTAATTGACTTTTATCTTTAATAGCAAATACTCATCATTTTTTCAGATAATCTCATGGTTTAACACATATAGAATATCATTTCTTTACAATATAATTCTTCATTTCTGGTTCGGAGATAATTTCTGCTTCCAACAATTTTCAAGTTTCATTAATTTGCAAAACTCAATCAAATGGAGCTACAATTGCAGAATTTTTAGGTTTTCTAATTTCAAATAATTCTTCAATTCTTTTAATACCTTGTGTCATATCTCATTCAGATGTTGCTACTCATCAACCATGGAAAGTTCTCATAGTTAACTGTGTACCAGGTTCTCAAATAGATTGAGAAGAAATTATTCAAACAGCTTCTCATATTTCTGCAATAGCTCTTTTTGAAAGATCTATTCAATAACACTTTTGACATACACCTGCTTCAGTTTTACAAGTAAGTGAAGATCTAATTTTTATAGCCTCAAAATTTTCTTCCAAAATTTTAGAAACAGTATCCCTATCAATCATTTCTCATTTACTAATAATAAGATCTCAATTAGATCAAACAATATCTTCAAGAATAATTCTTCAATAAATCATATTTCAAAATTTTTCTCATCTAGATTCTGCATCATCTTTAGATATTATTAATCAAGATTCTGTACCACAATCTTCTTCTTTTATTACAACTTCTTGAGATGCATCAACTAATCTTCTTGTCAAATAACCAGATTCAGCAGTTTTTAATGCTGTATCAGCTTTTCATTTTCTTGCTCAGTGAGCAGCAATAAAATATTCAATAGGAGTAAATCATTCAATCAAAGAAGATTTAATAGGTAATTCAATAATTTCTCAAGATGGAGAAACTACTAATCATTTAATTCAAGAAAGTTGAGTTAATTGAGACCAATTTCACCTAGCTCAAGAATCAATCAAAGTATAAACATCATTTCAATCTAAATAATATTTTTTTACTGCTCTTTCTATTTCAGTTTTTGCATAAGACCATATATTAATTATTAATCTATGTTTTTCTTCATCAGAAAGAAATCATTTGTACCAAAAATCATGTATTTTTCTTACACTTTCATCTCAAGATTCAAGCAAAGGTTTTTTATTTTCTGGAACATAAAGATCAAAAATATTAATACTAACCGCAGAAAATGTAGCAAATTTAAATCACCAATCTTTTATATTATCTGCAACTTTTACAACTTCTTCTCTTCAATATTCGTCATAAACTTTATCCAAAATTGATTTAAGCTGACCTTTTCATACAATTCCATCTATAAATCTTAATTTTTCAGGAATAATACTATTAAATAAAACTCTACCAACAATAGTTTTAAAATTTTTTCAATCATAAGAAAAATTTATAGTATCTCTTACATCAAGATTTCATGAATAATATCAATTTACAACAGAATCAATAGTATTAAAAATTCAAACAGGTTCTGGATTTGATAATTTATCATTTGTTAAATAATAAGAACCCAAAACCATATCTTGAGTATGAGTTATAATTGGATCTCAAGAAGCAGGTGTTAATATATTTTTATCTGAAGATACTAATTCTCTAGCTTCTCTTTGAGCTTCATCCGAAAGTGGTAAATGAACAGCCATTTGATCACCATCAAAATCTGCATTAAAAGCTGGACAAACTAATGGATGTATTCTAATAGTTTTTCATTGCATCAAACGAATTTTAAATGCTTGTATTCATAATCTATGTAATGTAGGAGCACGATTAAGCATAACATATTTTCAATCTATAACTTCTTTAAGAATTTTAAGAGCAATTGGAGATTCATCTTTAATAAGTTTTTCAGCTTGTTTTGGAGTATGAACTATATTTGCTCTAATTAATTTAGAAATTATAAAAGGGGTAAACATTTTTACTGCTATATATATAGGAAGTCAACATTCATTTAATTTCAAATCAGGTCAAACTGTAATAATAGATCTTCAAGAATAATCAACTCTCTTTCAAAGAAGATTTTTTCTAAATATTCATTCTTTACCAGAAAGCATATCAGTCAAAGATTTAAAAACTTTCATACCAGCTGCATCTTTTTCTCAAACTAATAGATTATTTACAGATTCTTGCAAAAGTCTAATTTCATTTTTTTTAATAACATCTGGCATACCAGCATCAATCATTTTTTTAAGTCTAAGATTTCTCATAAGAACTCTTTTATAAAAAAGATTAATATCAGAAGATGCAAATTTTCATCATTCAAGTTGTACTACAGGTCTAAGATCAGGTGGCATAACAGGTAAATTTTGTAATACTATCCATTCAGGTCTTACTCAACTAACATGTAAATTAATCAATAATCTCAATCTTTTAAATGTTTTATCTCTTTCTGCTCATTTTAATTTTCTAAAATTAGATAAAATATTTTGTATTTCTTCCTCAAGATTAATTTTTTCCAACAAATTAAGAATAGCAGTTGCACCAGATTCAAATTTAAATATTCAATCATATTTATAAAATATATTCCTATAATCACTTTCCAATACAGTAGAACCTTCTTTTAAGTTAGCAAGAATAGATTTTATTCTATTATATTCTTTTTCTATATCAGATTTATTTTTAGAATATGTTTTTTCAATTTCTTCTTTAGTTGTACTATATTCTTTAGTAGTAATTTCAGATTTTTTTGAATCTAATTCATTAATTTCTTCTTGATAATATTCTTCTATATTTTTTACTTTTGAAGTAAAATTATTATCAAGATTAGAAATAGCATTTTTCTTTTGATTTTTATCATATTCTATTACTATATACTTAACAAAATATAATATTTTTTCTATCTCTTTAACAGAAAGATTTAATAATAAACCAATTCTAGATGGAGTTGCTCTTGCATACCAAATATGAACTACAGGACTTGCCAACTCTATATGTCCCATTCTTTCCCTTCTTACTCTAGATGTAGTAACTTCCACTCAACATCTTTCACAAACAATTCCTTTATATCTAACTCATTTATATTTACCACAACTACATTCAAAATTTCTAATAGGTCCAAATATAGATTCACAAAAAAGTCATCATTGTTTAGGTTTTCATGTTCTATAATTAATTGTATCAGGAGAAGTAACAACTCAACTAGACCAATTTTTTATATCAGAAGGAGAAGCTAATTTTACCATCAATCAGTCAAAATTTTTATTTATCATAACAAAGAAAATGTTAATTTATAAATCACAAATATTTAATGTAAACAATAATAATTATTCAAGTTCTCCAAAATCTTCTAATTCTTTCATAACATTATCCATAATTTCCTTTTTTTCATCTTTAGTTCAAGACTTATCATCTTTATCATAAGATGTATCTATTTGTGCCGTAGTAATTCATTTAAGTCATAAATTAGCTATTTTTTTAATTCTTTCTTTATTAACTTTTTCTATTTCTTCTTTATCAAGTCAATAAACATTTTGTGCTAATCATTTCATAACATAAACTAATAAATTGAAAGATTCTGGAAGACCTGTAACTTTTATAGGCAATCATTTGATTATACTTTCATAAGTTTTATTTCTTCAAATAACATCATCTGATTTAATAGTTAACATTTCTTGTAAACTATAAACTGCAGAATAAGCTTCCAGTGCCCAAACTTCCATTTCTCAAAATCTCTGTCATCATTCTCTAGCTTTTCAACCCAAAGGTTGTTGAGTAATTAGAGAATAAGGTCAAACACTTCTAGCATGTATTTTATCATCTACCATATGAACAAGTTTTAATATATTCATATATCAAACAGTTACTTGTTGATGATATTTTTCTCAAGTTCTACCATCATACAAATCCAATTTACCATTTTCTGGCAATCAAAATTTAATAGATAAATCTTTAATTCATTGAACACCAAAATTTGAAAAAAGAGGAACAGCAAAATTAACTCATAAGAATTTTGCAATAGCTCATAATTGTGTTTCCAGAACTTGTCAAACATTCATACGAGAAACTACTCAAAGTGGATTTAAAATAACATCAACTGATTGTCAATCTATTGTAAAAGGCATATCTTCTTCTGGTACAACCGTTGCTATTATTCACTTATTTCAGTGTCTACCTGCAAGTTTATCTCAAACTTCAATTTTTCTTGTTGAGGCTATATAAAGTTTAATTTTTTTCTTAATACCAGCAGATACATTATCTCATTTTTGAGAATCCAAAATAACGACATCAACAACTTTACCTTGACTACCCGATGGCATATACAAAGAAGTATCTTTATAACTTTTTGATTTATCACCAAATATAGCTTGAATCAATTTTTCTTCAGGAGAAAGATCTCATTCTCATTTAGGAGTAATTTTTCAAACTAATATATCTCCTCATTTAACATAAGCTCATATTCTTATAATTCAATCTTCTGCCAAATTAGTAAGTTTTGACATAGAAACTCAAGGTATATCATTTGTAGTTTCTTCTAATCAAAGTTTAGTTTCTGCAACTTCAACTTCGTATTCTTCAATATGAATAGATGTCAATTCATCATCTTTAACTAATCTCTGTGAAATAACTATAGCATCTTCATAATTATATCATTCCCAAGACATAAATGCAACTCTAAGATTTTTTCAAAGAGATATATCTCAATTAACTATAGAAGGTCATTCTGCCAAAATATCTCATTTTGCAACAGATTGTCATAGACTAACCCTAGGATATTGATGAATAATACTTTTTTGATTAGATTTTTTAAAAGTTATTAATTTATATTCTTTCAATCAAATATTATTATAATTAACTTTAACTCTATTTCAATCTACATAAATAACTTCTCAATCTTCTTCAGCTTTTATAACTGCATAAGTCATATCTGCAATATCTCATTCAAGTCATGTTCAAACTAATGGAGCTTCTGGTTTTATTAAAGGTAGAGTTTGTCTTTGCATATTAGTACCCATAGCTGCTCTCACCGCATCATCATATTCAACAAAAGGAATTAAAGATGTATTTGCACTCAAAACTTGTGAAGGATTAACATCTATATGAGTAATATCATTTACATGAAACATTTCCATATTTGTAAAATGCCTTGCTGGCAACCTTTTAGTTTTAATATTTTTATATTCATCCAAAAGAATAGTAACATCAGCTATTATATATTTTTCATCATATTCTGGAGAAATATATTCAATTTCATCAGTAAGAAATGGTCTTACATTTATTTCTGCATCTTCTCAAAAATAATTTTGAAGAACTTTAGCATTATCATCTGAAATCATTTCTCAATCGTATACTAAAATATTTCAATCACTAGATACAACATCTTCATCTACAATTCTATTTATAAGTTCTGAATAAACACATTTAACTTTCTTTTTTATTTTCACAGCTGGTGTTTCCAAAAATCAATCTTCATTTATTCTTGAATACAAAGATTGATATATAACAAGTCAAATATTTTGTCATTCTGGAGTTTCAATAGGACAAATTCTTCAATAATGACTTTGATGAATATCTCTAACTTCAAAAGTTGTAGTTTCTCTTTTTAGACCACCAGGTCAAAGAGCCGTAATTCTTCTTTTATGTTCTATATCTGCAAGAGGATTTATTTGATCCAAAAACTGAGAAAGTTGACTTGTAGCAAAAAAACTTTTTATAGAATTATCAAGCATTTTAAAATTAACAAGGTCAGTTAATTTAATCTGTTCATCAAGATTTAAAATACTTAATTTTCATCTAACACTTTTTACAAATCTTCTAATTATAGGTTGCAAATGAGAATACAAAACTTCTCACATAGTTCTAATTCTTCTGTTTGAAAGATGGTCAATATCATCAGAATAATATCATCTTTTTTTATTTGCAAGATTAAACAGATATTTTAATGCATTAATAATATCTTCAGCATCAAATACATTTGAAGAAGGATCATCAAAAGATTTATTTATTCATAATTTAGCATTTATTTTTCTCCTAGCAATTCTTCATAAATTAATTCTATCTTCAGTCAAGAATAATGATTTAATATAATCCAATGCATTCTCTGGATCTATAATTTCTCATGGTCTAATCTTATTATAAATCAAAACTGCTGCATCCAAAGCATCAGATGTAGTATCTTTTTCCAAAGTAAAATTAATATAATCAAAATCTTCCTCATCAAAAACTCATACAAAAAGTTCTCTAATACTTTCATCAGTTTCAAAACCAAAAATCCTCAATAAAGCTGTAACAGGAAATTTTCTAGATTTATTTATCCTAACAACAATATTTCAAGTTTTTTCTGTAAAAACTTGAACCCAAGAACCATTTTCAGGAATAATTTTGAAAGAATAAGAATAATCTTTTTTATTAAAAGAATAAAATATTCAATAAGATCTAACTATTTGTGAAATAACAACTCTTTCAACTCAATTTATAATATAAGCACCCCGTTCTGTCATTAGAGGCAATGTTCATATATTAACTCTTTTATTAAAGATAACATTATTAGTTTGACTGTTTATAAGTTTTATTTTTCAAGATATAATTCAACCATATGTCATTTCTCTACTTTTACAAAAATCTGGATCTTCATATGGAGTTCATACTTTAAGATCTACAATACTAAGTTGAAGTTTTTCTGATGCAATATCATTAATAGGACAAACTTCATCAAATAATTTATTAAGATACACATCCAAAAACTCATCAAATCATTTTTTTTGAGTTCATAAAAGATCTGGAAAAGATGTAAAATTTCTAGATTCTGAAAGAAAATATCTTCAATTTTTCAATCAAAAATGTTCAATATCAATTGTTTTAGACATTATTTATATTTTATATTATAAACAACTTAAAAATAACCCTAATAGGGCTATAAATTACACACAAATAACAAAAAAGTCAAAAAAAATCATATTAGATTTATTTAAAAGTCAAAAATTATTTTTTTGAAACAACTAAAGAGTGTCTACCTTTAGCTCTTCTTCTTTTAAGAATATTTCTACCTGATTTAGTAGACATTCTTGCAAAAAATCAATGAACTTTAATTCTTTTTGACCACTTATATTTTCTAATCCTATTTAATTTTGATGGCATCAATATAAATTTTATATTATAAATATAGGATATATTCTTAAAACTAAAAAACTATTTTATATATTCTATTATTCACAGTTCCCTAGCTCTAATAATAGCTTTCCTAACTTTTTTTTGTTGAGAAACTGAATTACCAGTAAATCTCCTAGGTTTTATATCACCAAATCTAGTCATATATTTCTTAAGAAGAATTACAGATTTCCAGTTTATCAAATATTCATTATTTTTATCAAAATAACTTTTTTTTGACATAAGACAATTATATTTAATAAATAAATTTTTTCAATAATTCAAGACAAATAATAAAAGTTTATATATAAACTACTTATTTAATTGAGCAGAATCTAAATCTTTAAATGCTTTTTCAGTTTCTTCTTTCTTTTTTTCTTCTGCATCTTCAAAAGTTTTATTTATATCATAATACTTCAAAAACTTCTCACTTGAAGACATTGAATATATAAAATATCTAATAACTGACTCCATTAATTTAAGTTTATAATTAATAGTAGACAACAAATCATTATCTCAAGAGAAAAAAAGAGAAAGAAAATAAGCTCTATCATTTCAAGACACTTCATATGCCAAATCTAAAATACCAATATCATCTCTATCTAATATATTATCTCAAATTATTCATTCTATATTTGATATAACAGTTTTTATATCATCTTTATTCATTTTTGGATCAACAAGAACAACAAGTTCATATTTATTCATATTCAAATTTTTAACTTGTAAAAACAAATAATACTATATACTATATACTATACCTTCTAAATTTCAAAAAATCAAATCAATCTGGCAATATATCTTTCATTTTTTTAGATTCATCTCTAATATAAGATTGTTCCATCAAAACTATATCACCAAAATGTTTAGAAACTTTTCCTTCCAATATTTTTTCCAAAACTTCTTTTGGTTTTCAAGAACTTTCAATTTCTTCTCTAAATCAATTTTTAATAGCTTCAATATAATCACTAGGAACATCTTGTATAGACTTATATTCAGGATCCATAGCAGTTATTTGCAAAGCAATTTCTTTTGCACTATCATCAAAATCTCAACCATCATAATAAACAACAGTAATAATTTTATCACCTGGATGAGAATAAATATAAGATTTTCAAGAATCAACAAAGACATCCAACAACTTTATATTTTCTCATATAGTTCATATAGCACTATTAATTATAGGAGTCAAATTATTATCAATAAAATCAGAATCTACATCATTTAAACTATCAATAGAATCTAAATTTTCTCAAAAAATATTTAAAATTTCTTCTACTAAAGCATGAAAATCTGGACTTTTTGCAACAAAATCTGTTTCACATCAAAGTTTAACTCAAACATTTTTTCAATTAATTTTCAAAACCTTAACAACACCATCATTAGTATCTCTATCAAATTTTTTAGCGGCTTTAGATGCACCTTTTTCTTTTAAATATTCAACAGAAGCATCAAAATCTCATCAAGTTTTTTCTATAGCTTCTTTACAATCTTTAAAAGCTGCTTTTGTAGTTTCTCTAAGTTTTTTCAAAAGTTTTATATCTGCCATAATCTAAGAATTAATGTAATACAAATAAATATTTCACAAAACAACTATAATTCTTTATCAGAAGAATCTATATCTTCAAACAAATCAGACACCCAAGATCATATTCAATAAAAAATAGGAAAAATAGTTTTATTTGATGAAGTCGTATAAAAACCTTCATTAGCTTGTTTAATAAATATAATAAACATTACCAATAAAAACAAAAAAATTAATATTGGTAGAGCTCTCAAAAAAGGTATAAAAATCAAAAACACACTAACAACCAAACTTCAAACAAAAATTAGCCACCATCAAATAGCTTGTTTAAAATGAAAAGTTCAATATTTTCATAATTTTTCTGAATTCAATCAAAAAAATATTCATACCAAAAAATACATAACCACTGCCCTTTTTCTTTCTGTTGAAGCTGGAACATAATTCTCATCAATAAGACTATTTAACTCATTTTTTTTATTAGACATAATTTATTTTTTTAGAAGATATTCTATAACAAATTTAACACTTCCATAAGAAGTTATATTTGACACAACTAAACTGGAAGAGTCCCAATATTTATCAAAATCAGTTGAAGAAAGAATAACATTATCCAATCATAATATTTCAATCTCTTTAACAAAACTAGATAAAGCAACTCAATCCAAAACAATAGCAAAATCTGGAGATTTCTTTAAATTTTTAACACCACTATAAATTAATTTTAATTTATTCAATTTCTTAATAGTTTGTTGCTTTTCTTTTTTTGATAAAGTCGCAAAATCAGAAGATTCAACAAAAGCCGAAAGCTCAAGCATAGAATTTATTCTAGATTTCAAAGTATCAAAATTAGTAAAAACACCAGAAGGAACATTATTATTCATATAATGAATTCATTGAGATTCACAAATATCTTTTATTTCGTCTCTAAATATAACTTTATCAGAAACAAGAAGTATATCTTTTCATTCATTTTTTGCAGACTGAATTCTTTCCCTTGCTATCTTAAGTTGAGATAATATATATTCTGGATTTATAATAACCAATCAATCTCTAACATCAGCCCAATATTTTCTAGTTTTAGGATTAGCAAACCTTTTTAATGTTCAAACATAAGATTTAGCTCAAACAACACTATCAACTGTTATTTCCATAATTTAATTTTAAATAACTTATAAAACTATTTTAATGTAACTGTAGCACCAGCAGCTTCTAATTTAGATTTTAACTCTTCTGCTTCTTCAACAGCAATTCATTCTTTAACCAAAGTAGGAGTTTTCTCAACCATTTCTTTAGCTTCTTTTAATCACAATCATAAAGCTTCTTTAATAGCTTTAATAACAGATATTTTTTGTTGCCCTATTTCAGATAATTCAACAGCAACAGTATCATTTCATTCATCAGCATCATCTCAAGCCCCTCAAGCCCCTCATACAGCTACAGCAGCAGCGGAAACACCAAATTCTTCTTCCAAAGCTTTAACAACTTCATTTAATTCACTTACAGTAAGCTCTTTCAATAAATCTATAATTTTTTGTCAATTTTCTGATATACTCATTTTTGATTAATAATTAATTAATTTAAAAATAATTCAAACTATTCTCATTTTTTAGCAATTTGATCAACACCAACAGCAAATGAACGAAGTGGATAATTCATCAAAAAAGCAAATTTAGACAACAATTCATCTTTAGTTGGAAGTTCAGCAATTTCTGATACATAAGAACTATCTTTCCACTCTGAATCGTACCATCATCAAAGATAAACTAATTCAAACAACTTTTTCTCTTTCTTCGCTTGTTTAACAAATTTTGAAACTTCTTTTAAAGGAAGATATTCATTTTCTCAAGAAGAAAACAAAGCAATTACTGATCACTCCAAATCATCCAAAGAAACTTCTCATAAACCCGAAGAAATAGCTGTAGACAAAAAAACTCTTTTCTTAACAACAACCATCTTAGCACCAAACTCAACTATACTATTCCTCAATTTATTGATTTCATTAACAGGTATTCATGATTGCTTCAACAAAACAATATTCGATGAAGATTCAATATCTACCTTATAATTATCAACAAGACTTTCTTTCTGTTTCCTTGTTAAAGCCATATAAATATAAACTTAAATCATAAAAAAACCTTAAAACATTAAGGTGATTTAAATCAAAAAATGAGATTTAATAACCACCTAGGCAGGATTTATTTTATAGCAACACTACAAAACCTACTTTCTTTAGTAGTTTTTAAAATAAAAACTATAATACAGTTTATAATGATTTAATATAAAAAATCAAGAGAAAATAAACTAACCTTCTGCAATAAAAAGATAAAAAAAGCTTGAAAAGTTAATTAAGAACTAATAAAAAACAATAAATAAAAAAGGTGGAATTAGTAGAAATTTATGAAAAATATGTATAAAGGAGGTATTAAAATTAAGTATAAATGCATTAAAATTAATAAAATATAAGAAAATGAATTATATAAAAAAACTGTTAAATTTAAAAAATTTTGAACAAGAAATTTCTAATTCTGTAGAAAATATGTATGATAAATTATATAAACTTACATATAATTACAAAAAAGATTCAGCTAAACTAATAAAAGATATAGTACAGTGATTTTTGAAAACAAAAGATATTTCTTTATCAGAAATAAGTAGATATTCTTTTAAAAATAGTAAACTGTAATATAGACTAGCGTTATTTACACAAAAAGATATAATAGATAAAATTTTTATTTGTGTAAAAAACAAAATATGAATATACATATAACATGTACTCAAAAAAAAGAACATAAAAATCAGAGACTAACAGAAAAGAATCGTAAACATATTCGAAAACTATATTGTGATCAATGGTCT
>NZ_JAEDAM010000065.1 GCF_018420025.1 Candidatus Vampirococcus lugosii
CTTTATATTATGAAATATTAGATATGATTTGGTATGAGAAATTATGAAAAATACTTTACTTACTAGGAAAACGATAGTAAAAATTTTATCAAAAATTCATACTATTAAATTTGAGCAATTCAAAATCAATCCAGAAGATTTTATCAAAAAAGTATCTAATTTTATAAATGAACAAAAAGCTTCAACATTGATAAACAATATTGTTTATAATGCAATAGATCAAAAATATGATAGTGATATATTTACTATAAATAATTTCAAATGATCATTGAAAGACAATATTTTACAAGTGCAAAAACATATTTATGATTATGTCAAAACGGATTCACAAGTAGAAAGAAATTTAGCTTGAGAACTTGAAACTTGAGAAATTTTAGTATATGCAAAGTTGCCTTCTTCATTCAAAATACCAACTCCGATATGAAACTACAATCCAGATTGGGCAATTGTAATTGATAAAAAAGATGTTAAATATGTTTATTTCATTGCTGAAACAAAATGAAGTTTGGAAACTTTACAATTAAAATGAGCAGAAGATTTAAAAATACAATATGCAAAAAAACATTTTGAAGCTCTTTGAAATAATGATATTAAATATGAAGTTATTGCCTGATATTCTGATTTGATGCAGGAAGTTTTTAGGTAGTTTGATTTTGGAAAATATAAGTTTATTAAAATATAAATAAAGTAAAATAAATAAATGAGCTTCAAAAAAAATATTTAAATTTTATATTTAAAAAATATTTAAAAAGAATTGATTAAATTATAATAATATATATAATGAATTTTAATTATATATATTTTTTGAAATTTAAAATAAAATGCAATTATTTGATAATAAAACTCAAAAAGTTTGATATGACCTTAAAAATACTATTTGAAAAAATACTAAATTAAGTGTAGCAGCTGCAATATTTTCTATTTATTGATTTGATAGTTTAAAAAAAGAATTATCAAATATTGATGAATTAAATTTTATATTTACAGATTGAGCATTTATTGAAAAATCTAATAATAAAAAAGAAAAAAAATTATTTGAAATTAAATCAGATAATATAAAAAAAGCAATATCATGAACTGATTTTGAAATAAATCTAAAAAATAAAATGAAAGGTAGAAAAATTGCAAAAGAATGTAAAAAATGGATAGATTGAAAAGTAAAATTTAAATCTAATATTTCTTGAGATTATATACAAGAGCAATTTATTGTAGATAATAATGATCAAAAAATTATTTATCAATGAATAGAACAATTTAGTAGTTCATGATTTGGTTTTGAAAATGATAATTCTATTATAAGAAATATTATTAAAATTAATGATTATCAAATGAGTAAATCTTTTTTGGATTCTTTTAATCAAGTTTGGAATGATAATGAATCATTAAAAGATATAACTGAAGAAGTAGTTGATTATATTTCAAATTTATATAAAGAAAATTCTCCAGAATTTGTATATTATTTTACTTTATATAATATATTTGATGAATTTTTGGAAGATATATCAGAAGATGAATTAGCAAATGAAAAAACAGGTTTCAAAGAATCTGTAATATGGAATCAAATGTTTGATTTTCAAAAAGATGCAGTTTTATGAATAATAAATAAACTTGAAAGATATAATGGTTGTATACTTGCTGATAGTGTATGACTTGGTAAAACATTTTCAGCATTAGGAGTTATTAAATATTATCAAGAAAGAAATAAAAGTATTTTAGTTTTATCTCCCAAAAAATTATGAGATAACTGGCTTACTTTCTTAAATAATTATGAAGATAATTTACTTGTCAAAGATAGATTAAATTATGATGTTTTATATCATACAGATTTATCAAGAAATAAATGAGATTCAAATTGAATTGATTTATCTCGTATAAATTGGTGAAATTATGATTTAATAGTAATTGATGAATCACATAATTTTAGAAATAATGTATCTAGAAAAGATAAAACTACTCGTTATCAAAAATTATTGAATAATATAATAAAAAAATGAGTAAAAACTAAAGTTTTGATGCTTTCAGCAACTCCTGTAAATAATAAATTTACTGATTTAAAAAATCAAATATCACTTGCTTATGAATGAAATACAAACATAATTGATGAAAAAATGGAAGTTTCAAAATCTATAGATACTATTTTATCAAATGCACAAAGAACATTTAATGAATGGTCAAAACTTGATTTAGAAAAAAGAACTTCTACCGAATTACTTAAAAGATTAAATATTAATTTTGATTTTTTTAAATTACTTGATTGAATAACTATTGCTAGAAGTAGAAAACATATAGAAAAATATTATGATATATCCAAAATATGAAATTTTCCAAATAGACTTAAACCAAAAACTATAAGATCTAATATAACAAACTTGGAATCATTTATAAGTATAAAAGAATTATATGAATCTTTGTCAAAACTTAATATGTCAGTTTATAACCCATTTAATTATATACTTCCAAGTAAAATAAATTTTTATGATGATATTTATGATACAAATATAGATACTTTTAGAAGTTTGAAACAAAATACAAGAGAACAGAGTTTGCAAAAACTTATGAAAGTAAATTTTTTAAAAAGATTAGAAAGTTCTATTGATTCTTTTAGAATTACTTTATGAAAATATATTTTAAAAATTGAAGATATTATTGCTAATATTGAAAAATTTGAAAAATATTGAACCAAAACAAATACAGATTTAATTCAATACAATGAAGATGATATTGATGAAGATAATGATGATTGGATAGATGATGAATTTAGTGTATGAAATAAAGTAAAAATTAATCTTGAAGATATGGATACATTATCTTGGAAGCAAGATTTACAAAAAGATTTATATATTGCTAGTGAAATATTAGAAGAAATGAATTTTGTTGAACCACAAAATGATAGTAAATTAAATGATTTGAAAGAAATTATTAAAAATAAAATTGAAAATCCTATAAATGAATGAAATAAAAAAATTATTATTTTTACAGCTTTTACTGATACAGCAAATTATTTATACCAAAATTTAATTGATTATAATAAAAATTTTTGATTACAAACAGCAAAAATAAGTTGAGATTGAGTAAATGAATGTAGTTTTAAAACAGATAAACAATTTAATAATTTACTTATAAATTTTTCTCCTATATCAAAATCAAGATCTAAATCAAAAGAAAATAATACTCAAATTGATATATTGATAGCAACAGATTGTATAAGTGAATGACAAAATTTACAAGATTGCGATTATCTTATAAATTATGATATACATTGGAATCCTGTGAGAATTATTCAAAGATTTTGAAGAATTGATAGAATATGATCTCAAAATAAAGATATACAACTTGTAAATTTCCGACCTCAATTATCTCTTGATGATTATATTGATTTGAAAAATAGAGTAGAAAATAAAATGAATATTGTATGAACTACAGCAACATGAGAAAATATTTTGACCAATAAATCAAGTGATCTTGAGTTTAGAAAAAAACAATTAGAGAAATTACAAAATGAAGTTGTAGATATAGAAGATATGGATACAGGAATTTCTATTATGGATTTATGATTAAATGATTTTAGAATGGATCTCATAAATTATATAAATCAAAATTGAAAATTTAAATGAATACCTTATTGAATGCATACAGTTTGTAAAAAAAATTTATCTAAATGAATTGATGAATGAGTAATATTTATATTAAAAAATATTAATAATGAAATTAATATTGAAAATACAAATCAATTACACCCGTTTTATGTAGTTTATATAAATAAATATTGAAAAATTTTATCTAATCATATCAATGTAAAACATACTCTTGATGTTTTAAAATCTATATCTAAATGATATAATGAAGCTATAAAAGAAGTTTATGAATTATTTAATGAAGAAACTCAAGATTGAAAATATATGGACAAATATTCTGAATTATTAAATCAATCTATACAATCAATTATAAGTATAAAAAATGAAACAGATATAGATAGTTTATTTAATGATTGATGAACATCTGATATAATGAATAATATTAAATGATTAAAAGATTTTGAACTCATTACTTTTATTGTTATCAAATAATTATGATTTTAGAACTACCAAAAAATTGTTTAGTAGATAAATTTGTATCAAAGACTAAGTTTACATCTCAGGTACTTGTTAATACTAAACTCAAAGATGAGTTTACTCGTGAGATAAAAAGAATAACTTGGAAATATAAACTTGCAGAAACTACTCTGATGATACAAGCAACTCAAAAAGTAAAAGAAATACAAATATTTGAGATAGAACTAAAGAATAAAGAGATACCAAAAAATGTACTCAAACTTATAGATAAACTTATTCCTTACTATATACTTTATTATTTCAAATATGAAAATAATTTTGCTTTTTGAATAACTCTCAAAGATAATGTAAGTAAAGATTATTATTTTTCAGACTGGAACGAAGAGTTAAAATTTAACTTTCATGCTATAAATCTAAAAATAGTACTAGAAAATATTATAAAGCAATTTATAAAAAGAGTAGATACAGATAATAATAACTTCCAAGATATAATTGAAAAAGACAAACAAATAACTATACTAACCAAAGAAATACAAGCATTAAAAAATAAGATAAAACAAGAAAAGCAATTTAATAAAAAAGTAGAACTCAATAAAACTTTGCAAGAGAAACAAAAGCTTTTGTGAAAACTTAAATAATTTATATACTAATATAGTAATATGGAAATTATATGATTAATAGTTATAACATATTTAATTATTATATTTGTAAATAGTTTTAGATCTCCATATAAAAAAAGATCAAAAGGAAGTTCTTACAATAATAATTACTATAAAAACAATACAAATGATGAAGATAATCTTCGAACTAATACTTATGATCAGCTCTGGGATAAGTACAAAGCAGAAACAAAAACTCCACCACTTAATGCATTGGTTTCACGGGCATATGAAAACGGAGAAATATTCTCTGGAAGAAACAATTTTGATGATTTGAACCAAGAAGATAAAAAAACCATCTTAAGAATAGCTATATGTATATCTAAAAAAAAAGCTGCAGAAAAAGCTTTAGAAAAAATGATGGATATGAATCAATCAGGTGGATATTAATTAAAAACTTAACTAATTTATTTTATAAAACAACTACTTATGCAAAAACTAGACCTACAAACTTTTGATAGTTTATCAAAAAATATAGAAG
>NZ_JAEDAM010000099.1 GCF_018420025.1 Candidatus Vampirococcus lugosii
TTAAAATATATTTGTTTAAAGTATCACTAAAAATCAAAAACTATCTAAAATTTAATATTGATAATAGTGTTAAATTTATTATATATCAATATAATTAGTAAATTAAATTGAAATAAAAGTTTTTATTATTATACATATATCAATTTATACTATATTTAAAAAAATATATTTATATAATATGAAAAAAATTTGAATAATATGATGATGAGCTAGTTGAATTATGTTAAGTGCTAGTTTGATTGAAAACTGATTTGATGGAAAAATTACTATTTTTGAAAAAAATAATAGACTTTGAAGTAAAGTTCTTATTAGTGGGGGAGGTAGATGTAATATTACTACTTGAATTACTAATAAAAAAGAATTTATTTCAAAATATCCTCGTTGACAAAAATTTGTAAAATATTATTATGGAAAATTTTGACCAACTAAAGTTTATGAACGATTTCAAAAACAATGAATTGAATTAAAAATTGAAAAAGATATGAGAGTTTTCCCAAAATCAAATTCTTCAAATGATGTTTTAAATATATTTTATAAAATTTTTGAAAAAAATAATGTTGATATAAAATATCAAACTGTTGTAAATAATATAACAAAAACTTGAAATATTTTTAAAGTTTATACTCAAAATAAAATTTTTGAATTTGATAAAATAATAATATCAACTTGATGAAATGCATATTCTCATACTTGAAGTAGTTGAGATGGTTATTCTTTTGCCAAAAATTTTTGACATAAAATAACTAAATTATGACCAAGTTTAAATAGTTTCAAAACAAAACAAGATTTTACCAGTATTTCATGAATTTCTTTTCAAGATTGATATTTCAAATATAATTGAAAAAATATTTATTGATCAATATTATTTACTCATTTTTGAATTACTTGACCTGCTACATTTATTTTATCATCAAATTCAAGTTTTGAAAAAATTACTGAAAAAACTCCTTTGAAAGTGAAATTTATAGCAAATAAAAATTATGATTATATTTTTTTGGAAAAATATATTTTGGAAAATATAGAAAAATTTCCTAGGAAATATATAAAAAATATTTTGTATAAACTGTATCCAAATAAATTTGTAGATTTAATATTAAGTTTTTTATGAATAGAATCAGAAAAAAGAGCTTGTTATTTATCAAAAGATAAAAGAAAATTAATAAGTAATAATTTTTGAAATTGATTTGAAATTGATTTAATATCAAGAAAAGCTTGAGATGAATTTGTCACAGCTGGTTGAATAGAACTATGACAAGTTGATATAAATACTTTGGAAAGTAAATTAATATCATGACTTTATTTTGTATGAGAAATACTTGATGTAGATTGATATACTTGAGGTTTCAATCTTCGGTGGTGTTGGGCAAGTGCATACTGTTTATGAAAATCTAAAAAATTATGAGAATAAAGTTAATTAAAAATACTTTTTTCTATTATGATAATGTATATTATAATAATAGAATAAGGGGGTAAATTTTACAAATAAAAACTTTTAAAAAATCTTGAATATATTTTTTATTTTTATATAATATTTAATTAATTTATATTTTTATTAAATTCTTAATATTTATTTATGAAATTTCATATAATATCAATTTTTCCAGAAATTTTTGAAAATTTTTTTTCTACATCTATAATTTGAAAATCTATAGAAAAAAAAATAATAGAAGTTTCAATATATAATCCTAGAGATTTTACTTATGACAAACATAAACAAGTAGATGATGAAATTTACGGCAATTGAGCCTGAATGTTGATAAAAGCAAAACCTATTATTGATTGTGTAAATAATATTCTTGAAAATATAAAAAATAAAACTTTTGTTATTATTTATCTTTCTCCTAGTTCTATACAGCGAAACCAAGAATTAGTAAATTCTTTTTCTATATCTTATGAAAATATAATATTAGTAAGTGGTAGATATGAATGAATAGATTATCGTTTTGAACAATATTTTACAGATAAATATCCAAATAATTTTTTCAAAATTTCTATATGAAAATATATAATGATGTGATGAGAAGTACCAAGTATGATTATTATTGAATCAATTTCAAGATTAGTTCCTTGAGTTATTAAAGAAAAAGATAGTGTTTTTTATGATAGTTATTCTATAAATGAAAATTTAAATAATTTGGAACATCCTCATTATACTAGACCAATAAATGTTTATGGTTATTCCGTTCCAGATATATTAATCTCTTGAAATCATAAAAAAATACAAGACCGAAGAGATCAAAATACTAAAAATATTTAATTTTAATTAATATATTATTTTAATGTGATATTGAATAGCTTTGAGTTGATGAGCTGCAAAATGAATTGCTCATATATGATTTATTAAATATTTACAAGAAAAAAAAATTAAAATAAATGAAATTTCATGAACTAGTATGTGATCCATAATTGCTTCTTGTCTTGCTTTAAATATGCATTATAATGAAATGTATAATTTAATAAAAAATATTAAATTTATTAAATTAATAGATATAAATCTAAAAACTTGATTAGTTATTTGAAATAAAGTAAAAAATCAATTAAAAAAAATTTTTTGAAACAAAAAAATAGAAGATTTAGATATTCCATTGTATATAATAGCTACAAATTTAGATACTTGAGAAAAAAAAGTTTTTAATTCTTGATATATAGTAGATGCAATTATGGCAAGTATTTCATTACCAAGTATTTTTAAACCATATCAAATTTGAAATATAAAATATATTGATTGATGATTAACAGATAATTTATGAATATCGCCATTAAATAGTAAAAATATATTAGCATTTTCAGTAATTAGATGAGATAATAATCCTATATTAAATAAGAAAAAGTTTTTAAATTTTGAACTTAATAAATCTTTTTTTAAATATAATTATGAAATATTATATAAATCACTTAATATAAATCTAAAATCAAATGAAGATCTAAATATTGATATAGCAAAACTAAAATGATCTAATGTTATATTAATATCTCCTGATTTATCAAAATTTGAATTTTATGATTTTTATAAATATGATGATTTAATAAAAAAATGATATGAATCTATAAAATCAAATTTAGAATATAATTTATAGTACATAAAATTTTAATTTCTAATTTTATTTTTTTCTTTTTCAATTTTGTATCAAAATCATTTTATTGTTTCTATCAAATGTTTATAAGTTTTTTTTCTAATATTTGATATATAAACATCCAATTTATCATCACTTTCAAAAACACTTTCTTCTCACCAAATATAATCTATAATTTCAGTTCTAGAAACAACTATACCAATATGTTTTACTAAATATTCCAAAATTAAAAATTCTTTATTTGTAAGATTTATTTTTTCTCAATTTTTTGTTACTTTATATTGACCTAGAAATAATTCAATATTTCATATTAAAACACTTTCAATTTGATTAGACCTTTTTAATAAATTTTTAATTCTAATATAAAGTTCTTCAAGTTCAAAAGGTTTAACCAAAAAATCATCTGCTCATGTGTCAAATCCTTCTTTTTTGTCATCTAATTCTGATTTTGCAGTAGTAATTATTACAGGAATATCACTAATATTTCTTACATGATCAAGAATAGATATTCAATCAAATCAAGGCAACATCCAATCAAGAACTATTAAATTATATTTTGAATTTTCAAAACTATCAATAGCTTCTTCTCAATCCAAAATCCGTTCAACTTTATATCATTTATTTTTTAAATAAACAGATATAGATTTTCATATTATTTCATTATCTTCTACCAACAATATATTCATTGTAATTAATTTTTATTTATTTAAATTTAATAGTAAACTTACTCCCCTCTCATTCTTTTGAATCAAGTTTTATTTCAAAATTTAATACTTGTATTATTTGTTTTACTATATAAAGCCCCAATCAATAACTTTGACAATCATTTCTACATGCATCTTGTTGATAAAAACTTTCCCATATTTTTTCCAAATTTTCCTTTTTTATTCATAATCAATCATCTTTTACTTCAATTTTTTCATTATCAAGATTTATATAAATATTTCAATTTTCTTGTGTATATTTAAAAGCATTTTCCAATATATTTTTGAATAATATTTCAAACAAGATATTACTTGTAAAAATTTTAATATTTTCTTCTATATTTATATGTAGTTTTATCTTTTTATTTGAATATAAATTACTTAATCTATCAGATATATTATAAATAATTAAAGAAATATTTTCTTTATTTTTTTCAAAATTATTTTGAGATTGCAATTTAGATAATAATAATAAATTTTCTACTATTTTATTCATATTTAATATACTATGTTTTATTCATCTTTTTGTTTCCAAATCATCTATAATATCAGCTTGTGCAAGTATTTCCATCAACGGAGTTTTTAATTCATGAGATGCATTTGATATAAAATCTTTTAATGATCTCGTTTGATTATCTATTTTTTTCATTGCATTATTTATACTTTCTGCTACAATTTTTATTTCATCATCATCAGGACCTTTTACTTTAATATAAGTATTTAAATTATCTAAATCAATTTTTTTAGTTTGTTTTACAAGTAAATTTAATCATTTAAGAGAAGATTTTACAAAATAAAAAGATACAAAATAAACAATTATCATCATAAATATAATAACATACATAGACACCATTAATAAACTGATTTGTGAATATATATAATGAGTTATATTTGAATAATATACTCTATTATTAATTATAGAATACAAAATATAATTTCAATTTATATATGAAATATTTAAAAAAATTCTATTTTCATAAAGAGTTCTTGCTATAAAAGCATTTTGTCTTATATCCTTTATAGGATTCATACTTCTGTGTTGTCTACCAAATCAGATATTATCAAAAATTGTTCCTCTTTCTTCCAACCTAGCTTTACCTTTTTCGTACCATTGATAAAAATAAAAAAGATTTACTATTAATCAAAAAAGTATTAATAATAAAGATGTAAAAAATGTAAATTTTAAACTTATTTTCGTAGATGTTTTTATATTCATAATAATCTTATTTATAAAGATCTAACTTAAATAAAACTAAATTTTATTTAATTATACAAAAAAATCCAAAGAACCGTGGTACTTAAATTACCTATATCCTTAAAAAACACAAAGTGGATAGCTCGACCATAGCCTAAACTATGATATACCGTCTTCCTATATTAAAATATTTCAAAGAGAATAAAGATAAGTTCACCAATTCCTTAGATTAATTATATTTTTTATAATATTAATATAATATTTATTTTCAATAGATAATTATATTTTTCATATATATACTTATATAATTAAAATATATTATATTTCAAGCTTATATTTTATTTAAACTCATCTTTGTAGAACAAAATTTCTAAATCCTTGATTTAGACAAGGATTTGCAAGAAAATAAAAATATGTCATTTAACTCTTTTATCTTTCTAATGAAATACTGGTCTTATTTCTATTAAATTCTTAACATAATCAATCAACATAATCTCATTTTTATATTTTTTGATTTTGGAGGCAATTCAGAAAGATTAGCTATATTTCTATGTTTTACTTTTTTTGTATCTTTATCTCTAAAAGATACAACAAGATTAATGAGTGACATAAGTTTTTCAATTATATTTGCGAGTACTTTTTTAATAAACATATTATAATTATTACCACTTAAAACAATAAAAGATAAAAAATAATATAATTATAATGAAAAAAATCATAATTTCAAGAGAAAATACAATAATACTCGCCACTACAAAACTAACTATTTTTTGTTTACAAAGATGAGATTAAAACAAATACTTAATTTAAACTTGCAAAAATATATATATTTATGTATAATATATATATATATTTATATATAATAAAATTATATACTTATGAATATAAATACAAACATAAATAATATTAACGAGGAAAATAATAAAATAAATGAAAGCGAATTATCAAAAATAGAATGAATATCAAAAAAATCTATAATGGATATATTAAATATAAAAAATATAAATGAACTTTCTACAGATGATTTTTTGTATTATTTATCAACATTAGATTGAGAGTATAATGAAAAAATATTTAATGATATAGATGAAAGATTTTACAAATTAATTTCAAAATTTGATAATATTCATGATAATTCAAATGAAGAGAGATTTGAATATGATTATATTGATTTTGAAGAAATAAATAAACTTATAAAATGACTTGCAAAAATATGAATAGAAAATTCAGAATATAATGAAAAAGTAAAACAAATAGATAATTTTTTATTTTTAACATCTAGATTATGATTTTCATTCAAACATATTATGTATAATCCATCAGATGTAGAAATGCATACTTTATTTACTAGTATAAAAGAATGAGAAGAAAAATGAATAGATTTTTTTGATATAAGATTAATTTTTGCAAAATATAAAAATATTTTAAAGAAAATAGTTGATAAAAAACAAAATTGAAGATATAATTTTGAAGAATATTGAAATTTTTTTGAAAATATAAATAACTTACTAAATGAAGAAAATTCTGTTGATGATATGAGTAAATATGATATTAGAGAATATTTGGATGAACTTAGATATTTATGATTAAAACGGACCTTGGATGTAGATTTTGAAAGATCTATTATAAAAGATATATGACCATATACACGAACTAATATATTGTATAGACTTAATGAAGCAAGAGAAATTTATTGATTAGATGAAAAATGATTTGATATTGATGCTCTTGAACAAAAGTTTTTAAGTTCTAAAAAAAGAATTTATATAGAAAACTTTAAATCTAATTTTGAAATAATAAAACTAGCACCTACTATTGGTAATATTGAGGGTTTTTTATCAAAAATAGATTATTATGAAAAAGAACTTCTTGCTGATAATGAAAATGAAGATTTAAATAAAGATATAATTTCTATTTTAAATAAATTTAGAGCTAATATAGCTATAATAAATTATTATACTATTTTTGATGAAAAAAATAATGAAATAAATCAAGATGATTCTAAAGAATTACTTGAAAGTTTTGAAAATGAATTTAAGTGATGTTTTAAATCATTTCCAGACAGAAAAGATTGTACTAATTTAAAAAATATAGAAAATGTATTATGAGAAATTAAATATTGAAATGAATCTGATATGATAAATATTTTTAATAAATCAATGCAAATTTTGAAACTTAAAAAATAAATTAAATTTATTTGATTTTCTGATATAATATACTAATCTAATTATTTAATATCTTTATAGATGCAGAAGATTAGTAATTTTTTTATTGATTTTAATTCAAAAATCATTAAATTATATGTTAAGATTTAATTTTTACAAATTATAATTTATGAAACTTTTTAAAAGAATTCTTAATTCATTTTTTCCTGATGAAATAGTAAATCAACCTATAAATCCTATTAGTATGTTTATATCTTTTATTTCTGCAAAACAATTCTTTTCTGTTGTAAATAGGAAAATAATAGAAAATTATAAATTAAATTTATTTGATATATCTTTGGATAGTTTTGATGCTAAATTATGATTTGGTAAAAGTTCTATGGTTAAACATAAAGAAATAGAAAATTATTATTCATATTGAGTTGTAAGTAATTTTAATGGTTATAAATTTTATTCTTCTTCAAATATATGAAGTTTAATATCAATGGTATGTAGTATTTATACTAAAGAAGTTTTTAAAAAATATGATTACAAATATTTTTTTAATTTTTTATTAACTGTTTATTATTTGCATTTTATTTTTATTTCTAGAATTAAAGTTTTTCCATATGATAATGAAAAGCAAAATTATACTTGGTTTGTAAATGTTTTTTTTTGAATATTATAAATATTTTTGTTCATTAAATTGATTCAAAATTATCAATAAAGATTTTGAAAAAATAAAAATTTCTTTATTGGAAAATATACAAGTTTTTTTTATGTTATTTCATATTTATCAAAAATATAATAATGTTTTTTATATTGAAAATGAAAATGAATATGATTTTTATGAATGGTTGTTTGATCAAGATTTAAAATGATGAAATATGAAAAATATTACATTTGATTATATTAATAATTATGAAAAATATTCAAAATCATATAAAATATCTATTACTGAGAAAAAAATTCTTAAATTAATATTACCAGCTGATGTATTGATAAGATATTTGTTTGATGAAAATGATGTTTACAAAATGGTTGATTTTGTAATACAACCACTTTTTGATAAAAATTTACTTGATACATATATGTCTTCATTTTTGAAATGAAATAAAGATTTGGAAAATTTTGTAGAATATATATTTAATTATTGATTATTCAAAAAAAAATATTTTGTTTGAGTTAAAAATTTCATAAGTTGGAAATATAGAATGGATACTGAATATGACATGGATGTACAAGAAGAACTTGATGAACTAATATCAAGTATATGACAAGATGAAGAAGTTGATGAATCCAAAATTCCAGATAAATTAAAAAAAGAATCTCAAACAACAGAAAGATTAATAAATTTTTATATGACATTTATAGGTTGATTTTGGGTTTCTAGATGAGATAATCTTTTTGCTAGGTTGTTTAGAAATAAAATTTATGATATATTTTATATAAGTGAATCAGAAGATGAATTACAAACAAGTAGTATAAATTTTTATTGAAATTTACTTTATGTTTATAGTAAAAATACTTCATATTACAAACTTGCATTTGATAATATAAAAGCAGGAAAAGAAAAATTTAATCTACCAAATAAAACAAATTTAAAAAATATAAATTCAAAAAAATTTATTTTAAGTTTATTTCATAGAAATTTTGTTTATGATTTTTTTCAAGATATAAATCATAAAGATATAAAATTATATATACAAAATAAAAAAATAATTTCTTTATTCAAAGAAGAATTTTATCCAAATATTTCAAATATATTGAAGTGATGAGATAAAGATTTATTAGATATAATTTATTCATCATCATTATCTCTTTTCTCAAAAAATATATCTACAAATATTTTATTGAATGAATTTAAAGAATCTGATATTAAAAATTTGAAAGAAAATTTATATACATTTGATTTATGGATTTATTTAAAATTTATAGAAAATCTAAATAAAGAATGATTTAATAAAAATAATAATTATACTGATATAAGTTTGATTTGAATATTATCTTTTTTGAGAAATACTATATTTGCTTTTTGTTTATATTATACTTTTGTTTCAAAAGAGGAAATTAATTTAAATAAAGACTTAAAACTTGATGAACTTAAAAAAATTTATATAACAGAAATTTTGCTTATATCAAGTGATGATTATAACATATTTGAAAATATATTAGATAAGTTAATTTATGATTATATTGATTTTTTCAAAGAATGGTTAAATATAGATGATAATAAAATGCATTTTAAATTAGCTTATGATAACTGGATAAATTTTCTTAAAGAAAATAAAAATGATGATATATTTGGGAAAGTAATGTGAGAAGATATTATCTGGTTTAGATGATATTTAAAAAATGTTTCATATTACAATAAAAAATTTGTAATACCTAGAGATTAATTTTATATAGTATAATTTTGTAAAAAATATGAAAACTGTTTTTGTGTTATTTGGTTCTACTTGAGATTTAGCTAGAAGAAAAATACTTCCTTCAATTTTTGAAATTTGTAAATCTTGAAAAGATGATATAAAAATAATAGCTGTTGGTAGGAGAGATTTTGATAATAATGATTTTTATGAATATCTTTGGAATTTATGAAAAGAATTTTTTATTGATCAAAATATAGATAATATAAATAATTTTATTAAAAAAATAGATTATCAAAAAGTAGTATTAGATAAACAAGAAGATTATATAAAATTATCTGAAAAAATTAATGATTTAAAATGAAAAAATTGACAAACTATAATACATCTTTCTGTATCTCCTGAACATTATCATCTTTTCTTGGATAATGCTAAAGCTATGAATTTAGATAAAAAAGATAAAGTTATTTTTGAAAAACCTTTTGGTAATGATTTAAATTCTTCAATAGAATTAAATAATAAAATAAATTTAGTTTTTGATGAAGAACAAGTCTATAGAATAGATCATTATTTATGAAAAGAAGCTGTACAAAATATTATATTTTTTAGATTTGCAAATTTAATATTTGAACCTATATGGAACAATAAATATATAGATAATATACAAATATTTGCAAATGAATCTATATGAGTATGAGATAGATGAGATTATTATGAAAATTACTGAGCAATAAAAGATATGCTCCAAAATCATCTTTTACAAATGTTAACATTAGTTAGTATAGAAAAACCAAAATCTTTTGATGCAAATTCTATTTCAGATGAAAAAATAAAAATCTTGAAATCTATAAAATTATGAAAAAATTTTGAAAAAGATATAATTCTGGGACAGTATAAATGATATTTACAAGAAAAATGAGTTTGAACTAATTCAAAAACAGAAACTTATGTATCTATAAAATTAGAAATAAATAATTCAAGATTTACTTGAATTCCTATATATTTGACAACTTGAAAATGTTTGAAAGAAAAATCTACAAAAATAATTATTAATTTCAAAAATATTTCTGATAGTCTTTTTGAAAGTTTTTGAAACATTAAAAACAATAAAATAGAATTGGAAATACAAACAGATGAAAATATTAATATTTATTTCAATGGAAAAATTGATGAAAATAGAAAAGAATTTAAATCAAAGTTTGAAAAATGAACAAATACTAAAGAAGCTTATGAAAAACTTATTAAAGATTGTATTGATTGAAATAAAATTTTATTTACTAGATTTGATGTCTTGCAAGAATCTTGGATTGTATTGAATGATTTATTAACTTACAAAAATAATTCTAATCATATTAATCAATATGACAAGTGAAGTGATTGACCTATATATAATTAAATTTAATTTTAAATTACTAAATACTTGATTAAATCAAGTATAAATGATTTTAGTAAAATTATTTATTTAACAAAAAATAAAAAATAAAATTAATTTTATTTTTTATTTTTTATTTTTACAATAAATAAATTAAATATTATACAATAATATTACTTCATCATTCATTAGAAACTTGATCTCATTCTTGTCAAGAACTTCCTTCTTGCTGTTGAGAAACTATAGATTCAATAAATCATGAAACTAAAATTCATATTACTTCTTCATCAGATTGAATTTCTTGACCTGTCATTTGTTGTAATACTTGTTTAAGTTGAGTTATAGCTTGATATAATTCATCAGATATTTCAATTTTATGAGTTACTGATTCACTTGTTGTTTCTTCATTATTTTCTTCCACCATTTAAGATTTCTGTTATTTAAATAAATATAGCTATAATTTACATATAATAATTAAAAAATCAAGTATAAATTAAAGTTTTTTGTCGCATACTAAATTGTCAGTAATAGAATATTATTCTTAATTTTTTTTATACTTTTACTAACAATTCTATTTGTTGTTTTTGTACGAGCAATTAATAAAGTCAAGAAACTTTAAATGGATTTGACATAGTATACAAGTTATTTCAAGTTTCATCATATAATAAGGATCTAATATAATCTCAATTTGCAATATCAGATTCATAATCAAATAAATGACACGGACAAGAATTACAATTTATAGAACTCAAAGATGCATCAAAATTATAATTTGAAAAATTAGGTATTTGAGTTCATAAATCATTATCAGAATTTAAATCATCATCAGTATCCAAATAATCATTTAAATTAATACAAGCATCTCATAATCATTGTCATGTACTATTTATTTGATTAGGATTATCTACAAAAGGACAATTATCATAATTTTCTGGATTTAAACTAGATAAATTTAATTGCTCTTGTAATCTTGAAATATTAATATTTCTTTGATCATAGACACAATTTCAATCTTCAATTATTTCATCATTAATAAGTCATAATAAATTTTTATTTCAATCTCAATCAATATCATCATCACAAATATCAGGAATTCAATTTCAATTCATATCACATTGATATATTGAATTTAATTCATCTTCTGGTAAAGAACATATATCGGCTCAAGAAATAAATAAAGTCAAACTTGTAGAAATATCTCAATATGATTCTGTTTCTACTACCAAAGAAATTTTATAATTTCATGAGCTATTATATTTATAAGTTTTATTTAAATTTTCACTAAAATCTTGATCAAAATTTTGTATATCTCAATTTCCAAAATCCCATTTTATATTTTGAATTTGTCATAGTTCCAAATTTTCTATAATTCATTGAATATTAAAGCCTTTACCAACATTAAATTCTAATTTATCTGAAATTAAATCTAAACTTGGAGCATTTCCAGACTCCCCTACTCAGACAATTATTTTATTTTCTATTTCTGTTCAATCTTCAAGATTAATTTTTTGAGTAATTTCATAATCTCAAGGTTGTTCATAAACATATGATATATCAGTTCATTCAGTATTTATATTTTCTCAATCTCATAAATCCCAATTTACACTCTGTATATCTTTAGGATTAATTCATTGTATTTCAGTATTTAAATCAATTTTTTCTCATGACGAAATGTTATTTTTATTGACTTTCAAATTAGTTCAATGAAAAGAATTATTATTATTATTATTATTTATATTATTATTATTATTATTTATATTATTATTATTATTTATATTATTATTATTATTATTATTATTGTTTATATTATTATTATTATTATTATTATTATTATTATTATTATTGTTTATATTATTATTATTATTATTATTGTTTATATTATTATTATTATTATTATTGTTTA
>NZ_JAEDAM010000066.1 GCF_018420025.1 Candidatus Vampirococcus lugosii
ACCATGGTGTAAAGTTCCTAGACATAGTCTTCCAAGTTGTAAAGAACATAGACAAGAAGCTGTTGTTGATATAGATGTTGGTAATTGAACAATACATAGATATAATTTTATATGTGTTGAAAAAGACGACTTTAGAACAGGTGGAAAGTTTTTTGAATGGCAGAAAAGAAATTATCGTCCAGAAATAATTAATCAATAATATTATCTATAGATAATAAAGAAATTTTGTTTTTATAAAATTGAGAGATTTAGTGATTTAAATTACTTTATTTCTCAATTTTTTGTTTAAAAATTATGAAAATATTCAAAATGTAAAATCTTTTTTAAATTTTCAGATAAATATGAAATACTTTATAATTATAATTCTATTAATAATTCTAATATGTAATATAAACTAGTGTTGTTTGCAGTAGTTGAATATATATTACATAATTGAAAATTTTTCCGAAATAGAAATCAACAAAATCACCTACAGAATCAACAAAATTCACTCTTTTCTCTAATTTAGGTGCAGAAGATTAGGATAATTTTCTATTGATTTAATATTTTTGTTATATATAATAATTTTGATTTTATTTTAAATATATAAAAAAATACAAAAATAATGTATACAGATATAAAATCTTTTTCTTTGAAAAAAGGTTTTTTTATTTTAAAAAAATTCTGTTACTCATATTTGATATGGGGCTTTTGCAGATAATGAAACAGAAAATTATTTTAAAAAACTAAACTCAAGATTCTCTAAATGAATAAATCAATTAAAAAATTATTACAAAAAAACAAACTTTAAATTAGATAAAAAATTTGATTTTGAATTTGAAAATAAAATTGAAAAGAAAAAAATTAAAGTAAAATTAAACTTTTAATTATACCTGTAATATTGTCTAATTTTTATATTTTTTATATTAAAAATATTTAAAAAACAAGAAACATTTTAAATATTTATTTTGATATAGAAAAAGAAGGTTTTATTGAATTTTTGGAAAGTGAGGATTTTATAAATTATATAAAATAATAAAAAAATCAATTTGCTGATTATAGTGTTTAAAAAGAAGAAATACTTAAAGATTTTATGCAAAAATAATTTCTAATTTTTTGTTAACAAGTTTTTGATTGAAAAAATTTAAATTTTATTTATTATAATTTATAATTTATAATTAAATTTTAAAAAATGACAAAAGAACAACTTTCAAGTGCGGAGATAAAAAAAGCTTGTGATATACTTAGAAGAGATGATTGAGTATGATCCAAAAATTATATTACTGAAATATCATGGATATTATTTTTAAAACTTTTTGAGGAAATAGAAAATATCTTTGATGATATATCAGCAAGTAAGATGCAAGATTATCATTTTGTAATAGAAGAAAAATATCATTGGTCATCTTGGGCTCATGATAAAGAATATAGAAAAAATCCCGAAAAGATGCTTGATTTTGTAAGATGAAAACTTTTCCCTTATTTGAAATTGCTTTCTGGAGATTATGGAACAAAAATTGCTCAAATATTTAATACTTTGGTGCAACCAAAAATCTTGAGTTGATATAATTTGATAGATGTTGTAGATATTGTAGATAAGATAAATAAAAAAGATTTTGTTGATTCCCACTTGCTTTCTCATGCTTATGAAGAGATACTTGCCAAGATGTGAAATGAATGATGATGGGCTTGAGAATATTATACTCCAAGGTCAGTAATTAAATTTTTGATACATACTCTTGATCCTCAAGTTTGACAAAAGATAAAAGATCCATTTACTTGAAGTTGATGATTTTTGGTAGAATCGTTTGAATATCTAAAACAAAAATCTAATTGGGATACTTTATCTACAAAAGAACAAAAAAAACTTGCTGATAATAGTTTGTTTTGACAAGAGAAAAAACAAGAATGATATATCTTGTGAATGATGAACTTGATAACTCATGGAGTGTTAAAACCAAATATAAACCTTGCAAATACTTTTGGTCAAGATCTAAATAATATAACTTGAGAATATGATGTAATATTGACAAATCCCCCATTTTGAGGGAAAGAAGCATCTCAAGTATATAAACATTATGAATATCCTACATCAGCTACAGAATGACTTGCTCTTCAATATATCATGAAAACTTTGAAAAATGGCTGAAAAGCTTGAGTAGTACTTCCAGACGGACAGATACTTTTTGCAACGGGACTTTTTGCAGATATAAGACAGAAACTTTTTGAAAAAAATAAGTTAAAATATATCATAAGTTTACCAGCTTGAGTGTTTGCACAGATGTGAACAGGAATCAAGACAGTTTGTATGATATTTGAAAAATGATGAAATACAAAAAATGTAGTTTATTATAACCTAAATTGAAAATATACTAAGAAAAAATTACTTCCTCTTGAAGATATGGAATCTATACTTGAAGATATGAAACAAGTTGATATTTTTGATAAAAATCTTGATGAAAAAGATATAGATGCTTTTAATATCGCTTGAGAAGATACAAATCAAAATTTTGATAGGTGGGTAGTACCTTTGGAATACTTTGAAAATAATAATTATGACATATCACCAAAAAATCCTTTTGAAAAAAAAGATATAGTTTTGTCAGTAGATGAAAATCTATCTTTGATAAATAAAGGAAATACTTGATTTACACAAGAGTTTGAAAATCTTAAAAAACTTTTAAAAGATAATGATTTGGTATAAAAAAATACTTGTATTTGGATGGATTATTTTAATGAAATGTCTTATAAAAAAATAATTATGTCTCATAATAAATGCCTTTATTATAAGTTAAAATAGAATTTTTAATAAAAATAATGTCCTATAAATACTTGAAAAGTGTCTTATAAATTATATACTTATTATAGTTTAAAAATAAATTAAAAAAATGAGCTTAATAAAAGAAAGAAGAAATAAAATATTAGAGTATATCAAAAATCATGAAAAAGTTCAAATTTCTGATTTATCACATTTGATAGAAGATTTTCAAGTAGATAAAAAAACGATACAAAGAGACTTAAACAAACTTGTAGAAGAAAAACAAATTATTAAAAAATGAACTTTAAAATCAACTTTTTATGAATTTTCCCATACAAACAAACTTTTTGAAAACATAGATACTCAAAAATATTTTGATATTGCTTATCAAGATAGAGATGTTATAGAAAGTTTTAATTTTGATATTTTTGACATTTTAAAAACTGATATTTTTAATCAAAAAGAAAATGAAAAACTAGAAAATTTACAAAATCAATTTATTAAAAATTTTTCACAATATGATAGTCAAACCTTGATAAATAAAGAGTTTGAAAGAGTAATGATAGAATTTTCTTGGAAATCATCTGCTATCGAGTGAAATACTTATTCTTTACTTGCAACAGAAGCACTACTTAAAGAAAATATACCTGATAGTACAAAAACTCCAGAAGAAACACAGATGATACTAAATCATAAAGATGCTTTCAATGAGGTTATACAAAACAAAACTGCTTTTTATGATCTAAAATATCAAGATATAGAATATATTCATAGTGTTTTGATAAAAAATCTATGAGTAAAAACAAATATAAGAAAATCACCAGTTTGAATAACTTGAACAAAATATAAACCTTTAGATAATGAATTTCAAATAAAAGAAGCTTTAGAAAAAACAGCTGAACTTATAAATTATAAAGAATCATTTTTTGAAAAATCATTTTTAATTTTAATATTGCTTGCATATATACAAGCTTTTGAAGATGGGAACAAAAGAACTTCAAGGATGCTTTCAAATGCAATACTGTTAGCTTATGATAGTATTTCTTTATCTTATAGAGCAGTTGATATTATAGAGTATAAAAAAGCTATAATACTATTTTATGAACAAAATAATATTTCATTGTTAAAAAAAATATTTATTGAACAGTTTGAAGATTCTGTAAAAAATTATTTTAATTAATATAAAACTTTAAAAAATGGAACAAAATATATGAGATTTGATTAAAAATGTTGAGTGGAGGGAGGTTAGTATATGGAATATATTTGAACTTAAAAAAACAAGTTTTTGAAGTAAATTAGAAAAATATATTTCAAATGAAAAACAAAAATGATATATACCATATTTATCAAGTTGATTAGCAAATAATCAAATATCTTGATATGTAAAAAAAGAAAAATTGAAAAATGAACAAATTTATAATTGAGGATGTCTATCTTGGACAGCAAATGCTACAGGAATGATTTTTTATAGAAATGAAGAAGAATTTGCAATAAAATCAGATGCTTGAGTATTGAAATTTAAAGAAGAAATTAGAAATGGTGATAAAGATAAAAAAGAAGATAAAGAAAGTGAAGAAATTTTATGATTTACATTAAGTGAAATAAAAAAATATTTTAATTACAAATATATTTATTATTCATTGATATGAGAATTTGAAAAAAAATGATTTGATTGGGACAATAAAGCAACAAATGAAAAAGTTAAAAAAATAAGTTTTTTAATCCCTTACAAAAAACTGAAAACCTGACATTAATGCCCAACAAAAAATAGCAAATTTTATTGATAATTGTTTTGATAAACTTGATAATGCAGATAAATATTTGCAGTTGATTTTTCAAAGTGTAAATCAAAAAAGATGATGATGAGATGTGATTGATAAGAATTTTTTGAATACAAATTTTGAAGATATATTGAAAAAACATGATGAAAAGATAGCAAAACTTGAAAAATTAGAAAAAGATAAACAAAAAAGAAATTTTAAAGATACAGTGATGAAGTGAAACTTGATTGATAATCTATGGAAAAGTATACTTGAAGGGGTTTTTGATGAAGCATATTTGAAAGAAAAGTTTAATTGAGTAGAGTGGGAGAAGAATAAAAGCATAGAAAATATTATAGATAATAAAAAAAGAAAAAAATATAAATTTGATGTAATTAAAGAAAATGAAATTTTAAATTCTTGAAAATATCCAGTTATTTCACAATGAGATGATTATATTAATTGATATTCTACAAATGAAGAAAAATTATTTAAATGAGAATTTCCTTTATTAGCTTTTTGAGATCATACATTTAATATTAAATATATTGATTTTGAATTTATACCATCATGAGATTGATTAAAGAATTTGTATTTCATTAAAAATATAAACTATAAATATGTATATTATTTTATATATATGCAAAAATGAGAAATAGAATGATATCAAAGACATTTTAAAATATTGAAATCTTTAAAAATCCCAATTCCTTACAAAAACTGATACCCTGACACTGAAACTCAACAAGAAATAGTAGCTATACTTGAAAAAGCATTTATATATTATCAAAGGATGAAAAATAAAGCTGAAAGCAATCAAAAATATCTACAAAATATGAGAAAATGAATACTTACAAATATATTTGAAACTGCAAATTTACTTTCTAATCAAAAATAAAAATGTATACAGAAGCTGACACAAAATCAAAACATATAGAGCCAAATCTTAAAAAATCTTGATGGGATGAATCAAACATCGCAAGAGAATATAAGATAACAGCTGATAGTATGGTAGTAGTATGAGAAGAATACCACACCAAAAACACTGCCAAATTTGCTGATTATGTTTTGAAGATAAA
>NZ_JAEDAM010000067.1 GCF_018420025.1 Candidatus Vampirococcus lugosii
TCAAAACAAGATCCCTCGACTTCGCTCGAGATGACACAAGAAGAGAAATCTTTAGACATTTGATTTAGAGTTTACAAAGTAGATTCTAGTAATATAAAAGATGTTTATTTTCATCCAAATGATATTGATCAAAAAAAATTATCATTATTGGAAAGTAATATAAAAGAAGATAGAAAAGCTCTTGATTTACTTACTGAAATTATGCTTGATTTATGACTTACTCTTGATTTATCAATA
The DNA here is from genome assembly GCF_018420025.1 of Candidatus Vampirococcus lugosii. Classification (GTDB taxonomy): domain Bacteria; phylum Patescibacteriota; class Gracilibacteria; order Absconditabacterales; family Absconditicoccaceae; genus Vampirococcus; species Vampirococcus lugosii. The sequence goes on from NZ_JAEDAM010000067.1 coordinate 238, forward strand.
GAATCCAAAACTATTGCTTGAAATACAGTTTATTTTGTAGCTTGAAATAGTTTAGTTGCTTGTTTTGATGAGTTTATAGATTTTGCAATTGTTGATGAAATAGCAAAATATGAACCTTTGAAAGTAGTTTTTAGAGATTCAAGTTTTAAAAACGATTCTGATAAAATAAATTTTGAAACAAGATTTAAAAAATTGAGTCCTGAAACTGTGATTAGAGTTATTTAGTTAGTTATAAATTATAAATTTAAAAAAATGTTATTTAATTTACCAAAAACTTGTTTAGTAGATAAAACTATTCCCAAAAGTAAATTTTTTACAAAAAATCTTATAAATTATAAATTAAAAGAAAAATTTACATTGCAAATATCAAAAATTATTTGGAAATATAAATTATCTTGTAATACTTTAAATATTTCTTTTACTGATAAAATAAAAGAAATACAAATATTTGAAATAAAATTAAAACAAAAAATAATACCAAAAAATATTTTAAAAATAATTAATAAAAGTATTCCTTATACTATTTTATATCATTTTAAATTTGATGATAATGAATTTTTTGGAATAAAATTAGAAGATAATAAAAATCAAATTTATTATTTTTCTAATTGGAATGAAAAAATAGATTTTGATTTTAATTGATTAAATCTTGAAATTATTTATCAAAATATTATAAAATCTTTTATCAAAAATATAAATACAAAAAATAATAATTTTGAAGAAATAATTGAAAAAGATAGAAAAATAAATATCTTAAAAAAAGAAATATTAAAATTAAAAAGTAATATAAAAAAAGAAAAACAATTTAATAAAAAAGTAGAACTTAATAAAAAATTACAAGAAAAAGAAAAATTGCTTGAATTCTTAAATAATTAATAAACAGAATATATTACAGATTTTTTTAATTATCTAATCTAAAATTAATTTCATTATATTAAAATTAATGTTAATATTTTTTTAAAGAATAAAATTATTTCTGTCCTTGAAATTAATTTATATTTTTATATAATGAGTTTATTATTTACTGTATAGAAACTAAAAATTTAGGATTTAATCAAAAAAATGATAAAGAAATTACCAATATGAATACAATCATTTGAAATTATGAGAACAGAAAATCGATTATATATAGATAAAACTTCTAATATAATAAATTTAATAACAAAATGAAGTAAATATAATTTTTTATCAAGACCAAGAAGATTTGGTAAATCATTATTAGTAGATACAATAAAATATTTGTATGAAGGAAAAAAAGAATTATTTGAATGACTATATGCTGAAAAAAATTGGAATTTTGAAAAAAAAAATCCTGTAATAAAGATTAGTTTTTGATCATGAATTTTGAATATACAAGAATTGGAAAATAAGTTTGATTCTATAATAAATAATAATTCAAGAAATAATAATATTGATATAAATAAACTAATAGAAAAAAATTATTCAGATAAATTTTTTGAATTAATAAGAAATATATATGAAAAAACTTGAAAAAAAGTAGTAGTATTAATAGATGAATATGATAAACCAATATTAGATAATATAACAAAAAAAGAACAAGCAAAACAAATAAGAGATATGTTAAAAAACTTTTATGGAATATTGAAAGATTCAGATCAATATTTGGAATTTGTATTTATTACAGGAGTAAGTAAATTTAGTAAAGTTAGTTTATTTAGTGGATTAAATAATCTTGAAGATATAACTTTATTAAAAGAAGTATGAGATATATGTTGATATACAGAACAAGAGATAACAGATAATTTTCAAGATTATTTGGAATGAATAGATAGACAATATATGAAAAAATGGTATAATTGATTTAATTTTTTGTGAGAAGAAAAAGTATATAATCCTTTTGATGTATTATTATTTTTGAAAAATAAAGAATATAAAAATTATTGGTTTGAGACAGCAACACCAACATTTTTGATGAAAATATTGAATGAATCAGAAAAGTTTTATCATATACCAGATTTGCAAAATTTATCAGCAGGGGAGGAGCTGATAGGAAGTTTTGATATAGAAAAAATAAATATAGAAACATTACTTTTTCAAACAGGATATTTAACTATTAAAGAGAAAATAGATAAATGATTTTGAGTTTGATACAAATTACAGATTCCAAATAAAGAAATAAAAATGAGTTTAAATAAATATATATTATATGATTATTTATGAGCAATAAATAAAGAAAATTATTTTGTATTTGCTTGAAAAATATTTTTTGCATTAAAAGATGGGAAAGTAGAAAAATTTATAGAATTATTAAAAGAATTATTTTCATGAATAGCATATAATCATATACAATATATAGCAAGTTATGAATGATATTATGTAAGTGTGGTATATTCATTATTATATAGTATATGATTGGATATAATACAAGAAGATATAACAAATAAATGAAGAATAGATTTAACAATAAAAATATGAGAATATATATTTGTAATAGAATTTAAAGTATTGAAACAATCAAATATAAAAGAAGAAAATCAAGCAATAAAACAAATAAAAGAAAGATGATATTCTCAAAAATATAAACAAAATTGAAAACAAATAATAGAATTATGAATTGATTTTAATTTTCAAAAAAGAAATATTGAAAATTATATAAGTTATAATTTATAATTTATTTTATTATTTTAATCTAATGGAATTAGTTTTAAGAAATATTATTTCTAGATTAATTTTTTATTTATGATTTACATTATATTTAAATATTGAAACCAAAGATATTGTTTGAAAGTAGATGAATTAATAAAATTTTAAATATTAAAAGATAAAAAATAAATCACAATTTACAACTAACAAATAAAATCATGAAACTAAAATTCAAAGAACAACAATATCAAACAGATGCTAGCAATACAGTAGTTAATTGTTTTTTGTGACAAACAAAATGACTTGATAAATCTATATGAGATAGACAAATTATTGATTATTGAGTTGCTTGAAAACAAACTTATGTAGAAGATTTATTTTCCAACAAAAAACTTGAAATTACTCCAGAACAAATTTTAAAAAATGTAAAAAATTTACAACAAGAAAATTGACTTATAGAATCAAAAACTCTTGATTGAATGAATTTTAGTATAGAGATGGAAACTTGAACTTGAAAAACTTATGTATATACCAAAACTATTTTTGAACTAAATAAACAATATGGTTGGAGTAAATTTATTATTATGGTGCCATCTATTGCTATTAGAGAATGAGTAAACAAATCATTGCAAATTACACAAGAACATTTCAATGAAATATATTGAAAGAAAATTAGATTTTTTATTTATGATAATAACAATAAATCAAATCTAGTAAATATCAAAAATTTCTCATCTAGTGCAAATATAGAAGTTATGATTATGAATTATCAAGCTTTTGCTACCAATAGTAAAGAATCTAGGAAAATATATCAAAATCTTGATACTTTAAATTCTAGAAGACCTATTGATGTTATCAAAAGAACTCATCCTATTTTGATTATAGATGAACCACAAAGATTTTGAGATAAAGCAGAAAAAACATTAAAAGAATTTAATCCACTTTTTACCATTAGATATTCAGCAACTCACAAAAAAGATTTTAATAAAATATATAGACTTGATGCAATAGATGCTTATAATCAAAAACTTGTAAAAAAAATAAATGTAAAATGAATTGAAGTAGTAGGAAGCACAGCAACTAATAGCTTTTTGTTTCTAGATAGAATAAATATTAGCACAAAAACTTATCCAACAGCTCATATCAAGATGGAAATGGAAGTCAAAAAAGCTTGATGAATAAAAAGAATTTTAAAAAAAATTAAAGAATGAGATAATCTTTATGAATTATCGTGACAACTTGAACAATACAAACATTTCGTAGTAAAAGAAATTAATTGATTTACAAATACTGTAAATTTTACAAATGGTGTGACTATATGAGTATGACAAGCTTATGGTAATATAGATGAAGGACATATCAGAAGAATACAAATCAGAGAAACTATTAGGACTCATATAGAAAAAGAAAGATTAATGTATAGTAAATGAATAAAAGTATTATCTTTATTTTTTATAGATGAAGTATCAAAATATAGAAATTATGATGAAAATGGTAATACTATTCCCTGAGAATATGAAAAAATTTTTGAAGAAGAATATCAAGATTTAATAAAAGAAACTACTTTATTTGATGAAGAATATAAAAAATATGTAGAAAAATTTAAAGTATCGCAAATACATAATTGATATTTTTCCGTAGATAAAAAATGAAAATTGATAGATTCAAAAGAAAAAAGATGAAGTGAATGAAGTGATGATGTATCAGCTTATGATTTAATAATGAAAGATAAAGAAAAATTATTGAGTTTTTGAGAACCAACAAGATTTATATTTTCTCATAGTGCTTTGAGAGAATGATGGGACAATCCAAATGTTTTTCAAATATGTACTTTGAGAATGAGTCAATCAAGTATTAGCAAAAGACAAGAAATATGAAGATGATTAAGAATTTGTGTAAATGCAAATTGAGAAAGAATGGATTATAATAATTTGGAAGATAATTTTTTTGATTACAATACACTTACTGTAATAGCAAATGAATCTTATGAAAATTTTGCTCGTGAATTGCAAACTGAAATACTTGATTCTATTTCAAATAGACCTATTGCAATTACTGCTGAAACATTGAAATGAAGAGTTTTCAAAAATGAATCTTGAGAAAAATATATTTTTGATGATAAAAAATCAATGGATTTGATTATAGAGTTGAGACAAAATTGATATTTGGATAGTGAATATAAAGTTACTAGTAAATTTATTACAGATATTGAAACAAATAATTTTCAAGCACCAAAAGAATTAAAATGATTTGAGAAAGATTTGTTGAAATTTGTAAACGATGTTTATAGTATGGATAATTTCAAAGCTGTAGAAAATGCAAAAGATGAAAATGTTTTTGAAAAAATATTAAAACCAAATGATAATTTTTACAAAAAAGAATTTCAAGAATTATGGAACAAAATAAATCATAAAACTACTTATAAAGTACATTTTAATACTTCTGAACTTATAGAAAATAGTGTAAATGCTATTAATTGAAAACTTGAAGTAAATCAAATAAATGTAATTATATGAACTTGAAGTCAACAAGACAATATTGATCAAGAAAGTTTAAAAACAAATACGAGTATTAAAAGACTTGATAAACAAACACAAACTACAAA
>NZ_JAEDAM010000017.1 GCF_018420025.1 Candidatus Vampirococcus lugosii
ATATTACTTTATCATATTCATCTATCAATACTACTACCTGCTTTCCTGTTTTTTTGTATATTTCTTTTAACAAATATCATAAATTTATACTTTTTGTAAAATCATTTAATTCATATATTTTATCTTCTATATATATATTCAAATTATATTTTATAAATTCTTCTACATCTTCAAATTTATTATAACTTGCAAAACTTATATACACTACTGGATTTGTTTCTTCAAAATTTCGTTTATTATAAATATATGTATTTTGGAATAATTCTTTTTCTCACATATACAAATATTTTATCATTGATAATGTCAACGATTTCCCAAATCTTCTTGGTCTAGACAAAAAATAATATTTATTACTTATCAATAAATTATGTATTGTTTTAGTTTTATCTACATAGTAACTATTCCTTGTTATCAACTCTCTAAAATCTTGTATTCATATCGCTATTTTTTTCATCTCTTTATTTTTTTAATATTACTAAATCTCTTTCATTATATTTTTTTCTTTACCAAAATCAACATTTTTTCCTCGCTCACGGGTGAAATTATATTTTTAAAGTTTCAATATTCTATTTTCAGAAATTACATATAAAAAATCATCTTTAGAAATAATATAATTTTTATTATAATATATATTATTATCTTTATAATTTCTTATTCATATAATATTAACATCTTCTTTTAAATAATTACCTATCAATTCCCATAATTGTTTACCAGTCCATTTTTCATCTAATTCTACTTGATAAATTTCTTTACCAAATCTATTGTCTAATAATTCATATATAATATCACTAACATTATCAGTTAATGATCTTACAAACAATCTATGTCATATTAGATTAGAATTTATAACTTTATTTACTCAAGCTTTTTGAAATAAAATAATATTTTTATCATCTTTTATTTCGGATAATATATATATTTTTTCGTTTTTTATTCTAATATTCATAATATAAGCCAAAGTATTTTTATCTGCTTGATCATTATTTTCAGATAATATTATAAAATTTTTGGCATTTGTTATATTAGACTTATATAAAGATTCATCATTTTCAGGACTACCAGCTACAAAATAAACATCTATTCATTCTCATTGTAAATTCAAAATACCATTAGGTATTTTATCTAAATTTGATAAAAAAACTATTTTAGTCTTATTTTCATTATAGAGTTGTCTTATTATGCTATAAGTACTATATTTTGCTTCTCAATATACAATACTATGATTTCAAAAATTTATAGATAAAGTTCAATTCATTTTTTTTTCATTATTTGTAAATAATATATTTGTAATTTTTATAGCTATATCTCAAATTATTCATAAAGTCAAAAGAATATATATCATAGCTAAAAACTGTCATAAATATGTTATAGGATATTTATCTCAATATCATATAGTTGTAGATGTAATAAAAGCCCACCATAAAATATCCCACCAAGAAGAAAAATATTCATTATTTCATTTTTCAACTAAATATATTAATATAACTAATAAAAACATAATAAATAATATAGAAAAAACAGTTTTATTAGTTTTAATCTTATTTCAAATATTTTTAAGTAATACAAAAATCATTAGTAAAAATTACTATATAAATTAATCAATTTTTATTAAATCAATTTTAATTTCAATTTCTTTATTAAAAATTTTATTCAATATTTTTTTTAATACTTGTAAATTTTTTTCGTTTGTAATTACTGCATATTGAAATTCATTTGACACATTCATATGTAGATATCAATTTTGAAAAGATTGAATACTTGAATACCTTTTCAAAGCTGTTTTTAAAGAAGTAGAATCAATATTTTGAACTATTTTTTCAATTAAATCATCATTTTTATCTATTCATTCATATTTTGTTGTAAAAAATTTAGATAACTCTTTTTTGTAAAGAATAGTATTTATAGGATAAATTTTGGAATCTTTAATAATATTTATCATACAATCAGATAATTTAGTATAAAGTTCTTGATCTTCCAAAAAATGTTCATCACTATATACAATTATTTGTTTTGCAAAATCTATCAAATCTATTCATCAATTAGAAATTTTTTGTAATAATTCAAAACTAGATTTTAAATCTAAATTTTTAATATATTCAATAAATTCTATAATTGTAGAATTTCAAACAATTCATAAAAATTTAATAACATTATCTTCAGTAATTTTTTCAAAAAAGTTTATTTGTTCCAAATACTTAATTGAATCTCTCATAGCTCAATCAGAATTTTGTGCTATCAAATTTAAAGCTTGTTTATCATAATTATATCATTCTTGCTCACAAATATAAGATAATCTTGCAGATATATCATCTATATTTAATTTTTTAAAATTAAATACTTGACATCTAGAAACAATAGTATCTTTTATTTTATTTATTTCAGTAGTAGCTAATATAAAAAATAAATATTCAGGTGGTTCTTCCATTATTTTTAATAATGCATTAAAAGATGAGCTTGAAAGCATATGTACTTCATCTATAATATAAACTTTTTTCTTCAAAACAGAAGGTGGATAAAAAGCTTTATCTATAATTTCTTTTCTTATATTATCTACTTGTGTGTGAGATGCAGCATCTATTTCTACAAAATCTATATTCTTATTTTCATTTATACTAATACAAGAAAAACATTTATTACAAGGATTTCAATTTTTAGGATTTTGACAATTAACTGCCTTTGCCAAAATTCTAGCAACACTAGTTTTTCAAGTTCATCTAGATCAAAAAAATAAATAATTACTGATTAATTTTTTATTTATTACTTGATATTGCAATATATCTATAATATGTTTTTGATTTACTACCGTATCAAAATCTCTGGGACGATATTTTATATATAATGACATAAATTATTTATTTATAAATAAAAAAACTATATATAAACTATATATAGATTTTATTCTTTTTTTCAATTTATTATTTATTTATTATTTATATTTTAAATAAATTAATTTATAAATAATATTCATTTTTATTTTTATTTTTCAAAAAATTATTTATTAATTTTAATATACAAAACCAAATAAAAATTAGTTTAAATATTTAATTTACTATAATAAATTCTATTTACCACCAAAAGAACCTCATCATCGTGAAGAACTTGAAGAACTTGAAGAATAATTTCTACATGTTCATACACAAGGTCAATAACTTGTAGAATATATCCAATCTATATTTGCTTTTCATGTTTTCATATCTATTTGTTTAGATATTGGTTCAGGACTTTTTCCATAACTTATAAATCATATAACAGACCCCATAACTATACTTACGAAGAAAAGTATATAAATACTCATTTTATTCATTTAATTTTATATTATCTAGTAAATAATTTTTTATTATACCTCCACTATATGGATATTTTTTATTTCATATATAAATATCTCATTTTTTATCATTATTATTGAAATAATTTATATTATTTTTATATTTTTCAAATTCATTTAATATTTTTTTATCTTCTTCAGTTTTTATAGAAAATTTTATTCAACTTATATCTTTAAATTTATTTTTTGTTCAACCATAATCATATTTTTTTTCTCAATCTGGTAATTTTAATATATTATTTTTATCAAAACTTATTTTATAATTTCAATTATCTTGATTTTTAAATGAATATTCTTTTGGTCATATAAAAAAACTTAAACTTAAATATGCGAATAAAGCAGATAAAATTAAATTAAGTACAAAATATAATTTTATATTTTTTATTTTAAATTTAATATATAATACACAATAAGTAACAATAAGTATTAAGAATGATATAATCGGAGATATTCGTATAAGAAAAAGAGAAAGACATATAACAACAATACTGGATATAATTATTAAATTATTTTTAATATCTTTTAAATTTAATAAGTTGTTTAATGGCTCATAACTATAAGACACTTCATTATATTTATTTAAATATACTTTTTTTCTTTCATAAATTCAAACCTCTTTTTGTGTTCAAGAGGATTCTTTTTCAAGAATATAATCTTTTCAAGAATACGAAAAATAATAAAGAATAACTTCCTCTCAAATAGTATATGATTTAGTATTTTCTCAATAAATTTTTTCAACTTTAACTTGATTAATTTCATCTATAGTAATATCTCATTTATTAGTTTTTATATATCAAGAATTTATTTCTTGTATATCAAAAATAGGAATTATTTTCCAACTAAGTTCTGTTTCATCTTTTTTTCAAACATTCCAATATGCTCTTGATTCAGAAAGATAATTTATTTCTCAAGTTATATCTACAAGCAAATATTCATTATATTCCAAACCTCACAACTCATCCCCTTCTTTCCATTCTCATTTATAATTAACTACAGAAGATATAGTATAATTCCTAGATTCTATATCTATATTTTTTCACACTCAAACATTATCAAGAAAAATTGATTTTATATTATGTTGTTGCCAAACGAATTTTGTTCAACAACTTTCACAAGCAAATTCAAGCTGTTTAGTTTCTCAATTTTTGTAATCTTGATAAATTTTTTTTACATTTTCATTCATTCTCAAATAATTTCAACAACTTGTACATTGTATAGCTTTTCATCATATTTTTACTTTTCATTCTCTTTGTGAGTATTCTCATCCTTGTGAATCTTTACAAATGTTTTGATACATTTGTTTATATTTTTTTAGATATGGACTATCAGGTTCTTCTTTTTCTAAGGAAACTAAAAGATTTTGCATCTTATTGCAATCTTTATTTACATAAGCATCATATAAATCTTTTAGTATTGAAGAACTCATAAAATTAAAAATTAAAAATATTAAATATTATCAGTGTATAGCAGCAGCTATTATTATAGCAATAGATATAAATAAACATCAAATTATAATTCATAAAGATACATTTTCATCTTCTATCAATTCTTTATGTAAAGACCAAGGAGTTACTTTATCAAGTACGATTATTATTGTTACAAAAATTAATATTCAAATAAATATATAAACTAAACTTCATATTAAAACATTTGTGTCTAACATTATTTATATAATTAATAAATTAAAAGTGTATATTCATTATAAATATTTTTTATTATTTATCAAATTATTTTTGATTTTTTCTTAATTTATTAAGTTTATTTAATTTAAAATAGCGAGCTAATTTATTTCATATACTTAAAACAAATCAATCATTATTTTTTATTTTACAAGTATCAAATATACAAATCACTTTTCAAGTATTGGAATTACTTATTATATGTTTTCAATTTCAAAATCCTACAAATATTAAACCTTCATTTCATATACTTTTAATATTTCATATATTATTAAATACATATTGTTTTCAAGTATTTCAACTATTATTTTGATATCATTCATTATCACTATTGTCTTGTAATCATTTATTTCAAACATTATATTGTATTCATAAATTTACACTATTATTTTGTTCTCAAGAATTTGAAAAATTATATTGTTCTCAATTATTATAACTATTATTCTGTTCTCAAGAATTTAAAGCATTATATTGTTTTCAACAATTAGAACGATTATTTTGTTTTCAAGAATTAGATTTATTATCTTGTAATCAATAATTAAAATCATTTTCTTGAATTCAACAATTAGCTACAATAAATTGATTTCAATTATTTCAAATATTATATTGAACTCAATTATTTCAATAAATATGTTGAACTCAATTATTTCAATCATTATGTTGAATTCAATGATTAGCAATAATATATTGAGTTCAATGATTGTCAATATTATATTGTGTTCAATTATTATTTTTATTTATTTGTAATCAATAATTTAAAGAATTGTATTGTTCTCAATCATTTTCAAAACTGTATTTTCTTCAATAATTACATCTATTAATAAGTTTTGATTCAGACCAATCAGAATTATTTTTAAAATATTTTTTTTCTTGTTTATCTTCTTGACTTTCTTCATTTTCTTCATTTTCTTGAAGAACTAAACATATACTATAACTAAAATCCTTTTCATCAAAAATATCTAAATTTTCACATTCATTAAATTTTGTAGTTTCCATAAATATGTAATTATATAGTAAAATTATAATAAAATTTATATAATTAAAAAAAATAAAATGTCAATAGATAAATATTATTTTTATATTTTCTATAAAAGTTTTTAAATAAATTTACTATAAGTCAAATAAAAAAATATATTATATAAAATAATTAATTCATATTGTGCCAAATTTTTCAATTTGATAAAACAAAATAAGATTTTATATTATTTTTTTCACAAAATTCTTTTCATAAATCAAATCACATACTTAAAATACTTGTAGATAAAGAATCAGTTTTGTATGCAAATTTGTCCAAGACACTAATAGTTATTATATCAAATTTTTGATTTTTTTCTCAAGGAGTTTTTATATGATGAAATTTATTTCAATTATTATTTTTTCGTTTTCTTATATTAATTCAAGAACTTGATAAAGAACAATTTGTCAAAGAAAAGTTTATTAATTTATTATTTTGAAGTCAATTTGGAACTGAAACTATCCAATTTTTTCAATTTTGATTTTTCCCAGATACATATATATCACCACCAACATTAACTAAAAATTATTTACATTATTTAATTTCAAAAATTTAGCTATCAAATCAGACAAATATCATTTTCCTATTGCACCAAAATCTAAATTCATACCATCTTGCAACACTACAGTATCTCAAAATATTCATATTTTATTAAAATCTAAATTTTCTTTATTTTTTTCAAAATCAAAATTATTTATTTCCCAAGATTTTCAATATCATATATTTGACAAATTTACCAAAGGATTAAAAAATCAATTAGTAAAATCATAAATTTCTTTAGATTTAATCAAAAGTCATAAAAAATCTTGATCTATTTTTAATTTTTTTTCATTATTTAATATAGACAAAAGAGAATTTGGAATAAATCTAGAATATTTTTTTTCAAAATCACTAGAAATTTGATAAACTTTTTTGATAAGATTATCAGCTTCTTTTTTGTCAGAAACAATTAAACTAATATGTAAAATAGAACCAAGTCATTTGAATACATATTTAAAAATTTTCATAATTATAAATTAAAGCTTTTTATAAATAAGTTTTTATTAAAATTAAATAATTTATATATAATAAATATTATTAACAATTCAATATTAAAAGTAATTTATATTTTTTTATTTATTTGATATATCAATATTTTTTAAAATAATTTGAAACTTTGCTAGAAAAGATTATATAAGTTCTATAGAATACATAAAACAAATATCTGTTCTAATTAATTTTCAATTACGACAAATAAAGACTTGATTTAAGAAAATGTATAAAAAAAACTACAAATTGTAAATTATTTGTAGTTTAAATTTGAAATTATTAGTTATTACTTGTAAGTTTAACTTCAGTATTTATATAAATAATTCTATCATTTACAGTAAGTCATTGAGGTTGTTTTCATACATTATTTTGTTTAAATCATGAATTATCTTGTATATCTTGCCAAACTTTTTTTTGTGCTCTTAATACTTCCAACTGTACCAAACTATGAGAGAATTTTTCTTCTTCCAAAATCCCCATCTCTTGTCTCAAAAAATATCATTTAGTTGAACTAATATTTACAAAGAACAAATACGACAATATTACAGATACTAATATCATAGATATTGTTACAAGTTTCAATTGATTTATTAATCTACGATTTTTTTTAACATTATTTTTAATTTCTATATATTTTTTTGATATACTTTCAACAAAAACAAATTTATTCATTTATTACATAAATATTAATATTATAAAGCCTTTATTATTCTCAATTTTGCACTTCTAGAAGCATTATTTTTTTGTATTTCTTGATAAGAAGGTTTTATTACTTTTTTGTTTATGAGTTGAAAGTTTCCAATTCTAGATTTATCCTTAAATTTATATTTTACTATTCTATCTTCTATACTATGATAAGTTATTATGAAACATTTTCATCCAGAATTCAAATATGAACCAAAATTATCCAAAAATTTTTCCAAATGTCAAAGTTCATTATTTACTACAATTCTAACACATTGAAAGACTACAGATATTTTTTTAGTTCACAATCAAATATTTTTTAATAAATTAACAAAATCAAATGTAGTAGATAATTTAGATTTTTTCCTTTCTCAAATTATACAATCTGCCATATAATCAGCAAATTTTGTAGTAAAATCTCAATATTTATTAAAAGCTTGAGAAATATCAGATCTATTTCAATTATTCAAAAAATCGTAAGCAGAATATTGCGAACTACTATCAAATCTCATATCTAGATTTCAATCTTTTTTTATAGAAAAACCTCTATCTGACAATTTGAAATGATCCATATTTACTCATAAATCAAGTAGTATTCAATCAAATTTTTTATCTCATATGTTTTTGGAAATATTTTCCAAATCTGAATAATTATTATTTTGAAAAATTATTTTATCTCAAAATGAAGTTAAATAAGATTTAGCTTTTTTTAACATTTGTGCATCTCTATCAACCGCAACAAATAATGTATTATCAAAATTTCAATTTGAAAAAAAATACTCTATATGTCATCAGTGTCAAATAGTTCAATCCATAAATACAGACATATCCTCTGATAAATTTTCTAATATTTCTTTTGCTAAAACTGGAATATGTCTCATTTTAAATAAATTAATCTAAATAATAATTATACAAATAATTTGAAAATAAAACCTCAAAAACATCATAGTTACTATATACTCAATAAATTTAAAAAGTCAAAACATTATAAAAAAATAATAATTGACTTTTTATTAAAAGTATTTATTTTATATTTAAAGTCATTTTTCATAAAATTACTAACTTAAAGAAAAAAAAATTAAGGTTAAAATACTTTTTTGAGATGAATAATTTTATTTTAAATATAATTAAAAATATTTTAAAAACTATATTTAATTTGTTTTTTTAATAAAAATAATTATAAAACTAGATATTTTATATGAATAAATTTTGTTGATGAAAAAAAAATATTATTTTATATTAATTTGATTGTTTTTTTTATGGTGAATTTTTTTGAGATTTTATAATTTATGATGAGCAAGTTTTTGGATAGATGAATGATATAGTAGTATTACTTCTTATTATTCTTTACAAAATAATTTTTTGCCTTTATTGCAATCTGGTAGATATGATTTTAGTCAATATTTTTTTACTTTATCTCAAAATTTATCTTTTTCTATATTTTGATATAGTGATTTAAGTGCTAGAATTCCATCTTTTGTTTTTTGAATATTACTTATGATTTTGAGTACTTTATTTGCATATGAACTACTTAAATGACATAAATATAAATATATTTGAGTTTTATTTATAAGTTTTCTATCTTATTTTTCTACTTGGCAAATTATTTGGTCTAGAGAAGCTAGATTTTATGAATTACTTGCTCTTATTTTGTTGTTTTGAGTATATTTATTATATAAATTTGAAATATCTAAAAAATGAATTTATTTTTTGATTTTTTCAATAATAGCTTGAATAGGAAGTATTTATCATCCTTTTTTATTATCGCTTTTTGCTATATGATGAATTTATTTAATATATTTTTTTGTCAGTAAATTTATTATGTCAAATTATGATAAAACTATTATTAAAAAAAATTTAAAATATATTTTTATGATATTTTGATGATTTTTATTTTATTTATCAATTACTAGTTTATTTAAATATATCACAAATTGATGAGTTGATATTTGAAATATTGTACCAAATACTTTTGATTTACCACAAAATTTAAAAGAAAATTATATTAATTTTTATAATAATTTATTATTAGAAGAATTATGAATTTTGCATATATTTTTTATATTTTGATCTTTTTATTTAGCTTATATTAGAAAATATTTTTATTTGATAATATTTTTATGAACATTTTTGATTAATTTTTTTGTTATTTCTCAAAAATGAATAATGCTTCATTCTAGATATATGTATCATATATTTAGTATTATAACTATATTTGGATCTTATATTTTTTTTATTTTTATAAGTTATTTATATGACAAAAGTATTTGATTCAAAAATAAAATATATAAAATATTGTTATATATATTTATAATATTTTTAAATTTTAGTTTATTTTATAGTTTCAATATTAATCTACTACCTAAAAATGTTTATTATATAGATTATACTTCACCAAAACCCAATTTTAAATCAGCTTATAATTTTGCAAAAAATAATTATCCTAATACCAAAATAATATCATGAATGCCACAATTATGTGTATGGTACAATATAGAAAATAAAAATATTTGTCAATATTCTATGAGAGTTAATCTTACTTGAAAAAAATCAGCTAATGAAAGACTTATACAAGAAACAAATCATAATTATACTGCTATTCCTTATATAAATAACATATCTCAAATATGAAATAATTTATTTATACTTGATGATTTATCTTTAAGAATGAGTATTAATAAAGAAATAATTGACTATGTATTAAATAATTGTAATAAAATATTTGAAGATATTTGAAACGAAAAAAAATATAATTACATTTGAGTTTGGAAATGTAAAAATTAAGTTAATAAAAAATAAATAATATTTTAAAAAATTAAATTTTGATAATATATATTTCTTTACTTTCTTTCCTCGTAGATTTTGGTTTAAAAGTTTTTATTGATTTTGATCAATAAATCTTTTTTAGATCAGACAAAAATTCTTCAAATCAAGGTCCCATAAATATTTTTATTACAAATTTTCATTCATATCAGAGATATTTTTTGTAGATAGGTAAAGTTTTTTCTATAAGAGCTATAGATTTGATAGCATCCAAGTCTTTAATTCAAGTAGTATCTGGAGCCATATCAGATATGATAATATCAAATTTTTCAATATTAGATTCTTTCAATATTTTTTGTACATTATCAAAATCGGAAATATCTTGTTTGTATGTAAAAACATTTTCCAAGTTTAATGAAACTTCTTTAAGATCAAATCAAATTATTTTGTAATTTAAATTATTGTTTATCTTGTTCCAAGTATATTGTATCCAACTTCATGGTGAACATCATATATCCAAAACTTTTTTAATAGTTTTATCAAAAAGATTAAATTTTTGATCAATTTCTTCAAGTTTAAAAACACTTCTAGCTTTATATCAAGATTTTTTAGCTTTTTTGAAATAATAGTCGTATGGATTATACATATATATTTTTAAAAAATAAATTAATCATCAAGTCACAAATCATCAAAATCATCAATTTTTCAATCATTTATATATTTGTGAATTGCATTCCTAGTAGCCAAAAGTCAAAGCAATACTGCCCTATTTCTTCTAGAACTAACTTGCATTCATAATTCTTCTCTCATAAAATCTAAATCCCATGCAAGAATTTCTTGCAAATCAATTCATTGAATTTCTTCAGCAAGTAAACTTACTGCTGTAGTAGTTATCATAGAAGTATCTCAAGTAAAACTAAATTCTTTTATTTTATTATTTTCTATTTTCAAAAAAACATTTATTCAATCACCACAAACTGGATTTCATTCTTGATAAGAAATATCAAAATCTTTCATTTCATAATTATTAACTGGATTGCTTGAATAATCTTGAATCAATGTAGCAATATCAAACATAACATTTTATTAAAAAAATAAATCTAATTAATTATTGATATAATCAAAAAATTTATTTGAAATATTTTCATTATTTAAATTTTCATTAAAATTATTTATATAAGAACTAATAATAAGATTATAATAAGATTTTAAATCTATTCATTTGGAACAAATATAAAATTTATCAAATTCATTTAATTTTGAAATACTTGCTCAATGACTTGCTTTTACATCATTACAAGAAACATTTAATGTAGGAGTAATATTGCTCGTTCAATTATCTGTCAAAAACACTGTTTTTTGATTCAAATATCATTCTGATTTATAAGAATCAAAATCAATAAATACATTTCAACTAATATTTATTACTCATCAATCATCACATAATCATATAATTTCAGTATTTGAATAAATTTCTTTATTTAATAAATTAATAGATAAATTTCAATTTATTTCTTCTTTATTTTTGGAAAAAGAAAGAGATTTGATATTTACACAAGATTCTCAAGATAATATATCTATTTTTATATCAAAATTATTTTTTCATACAATTCATAAATTGTAATTTATATTAGCTGGACAAGATATTTTTATATATCTTTTAGTTTCATTATTTACCAAAAAATCTATAATTAAAATATTTTTTCAATCCAAAACTTCAATATATTGCTCAGAATTGTTTATATAATAAATTCAATCTTCAAAAATTTTCATATTTTTATGAAATTATTTTCTAAAAATACTAGTAAATATTTATAAGAATTATATTTTTTTTTTCAATTAAAAATAAATAGATTTTTTGATTTTAAAACTTGATTTATTTAAAAAATTTATTAATAATAAGTTGTTTATTATAAAATAATTAATTATATATGAAAATATATTTATTTTTCAAAAAATATTATGTAGCTATGTGATATAAATTAGCTATGTTTTTATCAAAACAAAAAATGCATCCAAATACTGCTAGTTTAATTTCTATATTTATTATTTTTCCTATGTTTTTTTTTATAGATAATTATATTTATAATAATTTATTATTAACTATATATTTATTTATTGCCATAAATATAAAACTTATTTTAAATGCAATTGATTGAATAATTGCTAGAGATCAAAATATAAATACAAAATTTTGAATGTTTTTAAATGTATGAACGGATATATTACCTGATTTATATATCATATATATAATTTTGAATAAATTATGAGTAGATATTTTTTTAATTTATTATATATTATTGATAATTATTTTTTATTTTATATTAGAAATATTATTTATATATTTGTATAATAAACAAAATATTTTTATATGATGAAAAGAATCTAGAACATTTTTTTATTTATTAATATTAATTGTATGATATTTTAATTTTAATTATAATATTTTATTATATTTTTATATATTTATAACTATTTTACATAATGCTTGATTTTTTATTAAAAAATATAGAAATTAATTTACTTATTTTATTTTTTATTATAGCTTTTATTTGTTTTGTAAGTATCAAAAATGATTATATTCATGAAAAAATTAAATGATGGATATATATAATATTATTTAGTTTTTTGTTATTTATAAACAATATTACTTTAATATTATCTTTAATCATTATTTGAACGGTTGCAATTTATGAATTTATAAAAGTTTTGAAGTTTTCATTGATAAAAAATATAATATATTGATCAATATTTTTATTTTTATTAATATGATTTTTGTATTTTATGTATATGAAAGTAAATTTATTTTTTTATTTGTTTATTATTTTATCTTTTTCTGATATAATAGCTTATTTTGTTTGAAAATGAATAACATGGAAAAAATGATTTACTAAACTGAGTCCAAATAAATCACTTAGTTGAGTTATAGCTCAAATATTTTTTATATTTATAATACTTATAAATATACTTGTATTTATTTTGGAAATAAATATTTTTTATTCTTTATTTATATCATTATTTATTTGATTTTTGGGACCAATATGAGATTTGATTGAATCATATTTTAAAAGAAAATCTTGAATAAAAGATATGGCTAATTATATACCTTGACATTGATGATTATTAGATAGAATTGATTCTATTTTTTTGAGTGCATGAATTGTATGACTTATTTATTTTTTTATTAGTTTTTAACTATGTTTTTCCCAGATATAAAAAGAAATGATATATGGCAAAATTGACACAATAAATTATGTAGTATAGAAAAAAATTGAAATAAATTTATTATTGAAAATATAAGAGATTTTGATCATGAAAATAATGAATTTAATTATATAAATAAAATATATGATTTAGAAAATTTGGAAAAAATTATATTACATTCTTGTCCTTTTTGATTTAAAAAATTATTTTCACATTTGATAATAGAATTTTGTTTTTCATGAGAAAAAAGTTTATTTTTATCAGTAGAATCAAGAAGACAAGAATGAGAATGATTCTCTATAATTAAATGATGTTTTAGACATTATGGTTTGATATTTGTTTGGTGAACAAAAAAAGATTTAATACATTTAAGAACAAAAATAAGAAAAACAAAAATTGAAACTTATGAATTAATGTTTGATGATAAAAAAATGAAAGAATGATTTCTATATTTAATAGAAAAAACTAATTCTCTCATACAAAATCCTAAATATTATAACTCATTTTTTTGTAATTGTGTAACTAATTTATATGATGTTTTGAAAATATATTCAAAAAAAAATATAAAATTTTCATCAAATATAATCTTTTCTAGCAAAGTTCCAAATTATTTAAAAAAATATTGATATATCAAATAAATAAAAAAATAATAAATTATTTTATTTTAATAAAAACTTATTTATAAAAAGCTTTAATTTATAATTAAAGATAAAAAAATTATTAAAGCAAAAAAACTTAAGATACTATAAGACCAAATCTTAATAGATAATTTGTAGTATAACATTTTAGTTTCTTTATCTATTGTGTCTTTACATCTATATTTAATTAATATAATATAAATTATACTTGCAACTAATAATGTAGTAATTAATGCACTTAATAATGTAGTAATTAATATTTCTCATATTCATCAACTTAACTGTAAATCATTTAATAATATATTTAAAATGGGTAATAATATTATAGATAATAAATTTATTAATAATAAATCTATTATCGTACTTTTATAACTTAATTTTATGTTAAAAGTAATTAAATGTTTATTTTTAATTAAAATAATATTATAAAAAAAATAAATAAGTCAATTAATCAATAATGTTACTAAAATAAGTGGTATCTCTAGCATATCATTTGTATTATTAATTAAATTTAAAATTCATTTGATGAATTATCAAATTAATATATAGTTTTTACTTTTTTTTTTCAATTAAAAAGCCATAATTTTTTATTGTCAAATACAATAATATTTATTGAAATAAAAATCTTCAAATCATAATTCTCATTATTACTAAATATCAAGATTTAGATAGAATCATTACTCAAGATAAATTTATTTTAGTTTGACTCAAATTCTTAATCTAAAAATTTTGTACATAAAATATAAAAAAATCTCTGTTTTTGAAACAGAAATTTTTTAAAATTGTATTTTTATTAAATTATTTTCATTTGATATTTATTGCTTGCAATATTCTATCCAAAGATAAAATATAAGAAGAATCTCTCAAAGAGATAGATAATTTACTTGACATATCAAAAACATCTTTTGTTGATTTTTCCATTTGTTTTTTAAGTTTTTGATCAACTTCAATTTCTTCCCAATAATAATTTGCATTATTTTGTACTTGTTCAAAATAACTAACCAAAACTCAACCAGCATTTGCAAGTATATCTGGAATTACTGTAATTCATTTTTTTTGATAAAATATTATCAGCTTGCATATTTATAGGTCCGTTTGCCAACTCCAATACAATATTTGATTTAATATTATCAGCATTTGATTCTGTTATTTGATTTTCTAATGCAGCAAGTATCAAAATATCTACATCTAATTCAAGCAATTCTTCATTTGTCAAAATATTAACATTTTCATATTCTACTACGGATTTTTTATTATCTTTTATAGATTTTATTAAATCAAGATTTAATCATTCTTCAGAATATATTCATCATTTGCTATCAGATATAGCTGTTAATTTAGCTCATGAATCAGTTAAATATTTAACTATATTAATACCAGCATTTCAAGCTCATTGAATAGCAATTTTTTTTCATTTCAAATCATAATTTTTTAATTCCAAGATTTTATTAAGAACAAAAAATCATCATCTACTTGTGGCTGTATCTCTACCAATAGATCATCAAACTTGTATAGGTTTTCATGTAAAACTTCAAGGATTATTATTATTTGATAATTTACTATATTCATCCATCATCCATGCCATTATTTGAGGAGTAGTTCAAACATCTGGAGCTGGAACATCGTAATCAGGTCATAAATATCTTGATAGTTTTCTTACATATCATCTTGAAAGTTTTTCTAATTCATTATCAGAGAGACTTTTAGGATCTACAATTATTCATCATTTAGCACCTCATAAAGGAATTCAAACTAAAGCAGTTTTCATACTCATCCATACTGATAAAGCTTTAGTTTCATCCATAGCAACTCATTGATGAAATCTTATTCATCACTTATATGGACCTCTTACATTATTATGTTGTGATCTATATCATACAAAATTTTTTACTTCTCAGTTATCCATTTCAACATTAATATTTACTTGTATAACACGATCTGGATAAAGTATATATTCTAAATCATTTTTTGTAAATTTATTTTCCAAATATTCAAATGATTTTTTTATTTGATTTTGTGCATTTTCAAAAGAAGACATATTTTTTTATTTTAATATATAAATGTGATATTAATATTATCAAATTTAAACTAAAAATATATAGCAAATATTAAATAAAATATTTTTTTATTTGTAGTTGAAAAATAAGTTGAAACTCATCTTTATAAACAAAAAATAGTTAGCTTTGTAGTGGAGAATATTATTGTATTTTCTCTTGAGATTATAATTTTTTTCATTATATTAAATATAATATTTATTATCTTTTATTATTTTAAGTAATAATAATCATAATATGTTTATTAAAAAAGTACTCATAAATATAATTGAAAAACTTATATCACTCATCATATTGTTGAATCTTTTAGAAATAAAGATATAAAAAAAGTAAAACATAATGTTTCACATGGATACAAAAAACTACCTTACATAAAAGACGATAAAGAAAAAATTAAAGAATATTTATTTGTATGAATTGATGATTTTAGTAGAGAACTTTATGTTCATATTGCAACAGACAAAACCTAATCTTCAGCGACAGAAGCTCTAGCACAATTTATTGATGAATGTCCTTATATTATTGAATGTCTATATACAGATAATAGTAAAGAATATAAGTGAACACCAGATCATGAACTTATGAAATATTGTCTTGAAGCATGAACAAAGAAAAAATACACAAAAGTAAAAAGACCACAAACAAATGGTAAAGCTGAAAGAGTAATAAGAACATTAATGGATATGCGACATAGTAAAGAAACATTTATTTCAAGAGAAAATAGAAAAAAGTCTTTAAAAAGGTTTGTAAATCGATACAATTGTGTTAAACTTCATAAATGAATTGATAATAAAACACCATATGAAATTATAGATGAGTTTTATCACTGAAAATAAAAAAACTGTAAACAACTCTACCATTTCTTAAAAATTTTGAAATACAAATTATTTTAAAAAAAATTAGTTGATATTTTAATAATTTTTGTTATAAGATATCTAAAACTATAAATCGTATATTTAAAATGAATTAACATTTATGAAAAAAATATTGGTATGACTTAGTTGATGAGTAGATAGTGCAGTAAGTGCTTATTTATTACAAAAAAAATGATATGATGTAACTGCTTGATTTATGATAAATTATATGGCAGATGATAATTCTTGTCCTACTAAACAAGATATTCAAGAAGCAAAAAAAGTTGCTGAATATTTATGAATTAATTTTTTT